>JAEUTF010000129.1 GCA_016788185.1 Bacteroidia bacterium
GGATGACACCTCTCTGGATGGTTTCGATAGTCTTTTTAAGGTGAAACCGCCCTTGAGAACTTCGGAAGATATCCGGGCCTTGAAAGAAGCTGTCCTGGACGGCACCATTGACGTGGTGTGCAGCGATCATTGCCCGGAAGATGTGGAGTCGAAAGATGTGGAGTTTGATTACGCCGCTTACGGGATGATTGGTCTGGAAAGTTTTTACGGCGTGCTGAATACAACTTTCGATGGAAAACTGAGTGAGGAGCGTCTGTACGAAGTATTGGTGTTGAATCCACGCCGTATCCTGAACCTGGAAGTTCCGATAATAAAAGAGGGAGCTCCGTCCAATTTCACGCTTTACAACCCAGGCTTGGAATGGGTGTTTGATAAAAAAGCTGTGAAGTCACTTTCCGCTAACTCTCCCTTCCTTGGAACAAAATTTAAAGGAAAGGTCATTCTCTCCGGTAACCAGGGTGGTTTCAGTGAATAGTATAGCCCATGATACAAAAAAAGCCTGCTTTATTAAAAGCAGGCTTTTTTTGTAGGAAACGATTCTGATCAGTGTCTGACCATGATTTTTCCACGCTGGAGGCCTTCCGCATTGCTGAATTCGTAATAATACAAGCCGTTTTTGAGTGCACTGATATCCAGCTGAAAAGTGTTATCGCCGCTCTGAAGGATGAATTGATTTTCATGCACGGGATTTCCGGTGTAATCTAAAAGCCGGAATCCGGAAACAAGTTCTTTGCCGCTGTTAGCCTGAATCGTAATCCTGTCCGAAGCCGGGTTCGGGTGAAGGATGATGAAGGGAGCGGTGGTGAACGTGATGGAAGGCGACCAGGGACTGTTGGCATTGCTGGTGTTGGAGCAAACACTTCGGACTCTGCATTCATAAGCCGTGTTGGCAAGCAGGTTTTGAAGGATTTTAGCATTGCCGCCGGCAAATACAAAAGCCCATGCATTGGTATTGAGCGGGCGATAGCTTACCTGGTATCCGCCGGCACCCGCCACGGGATTCCACGATATCCTTGCAGAAGTATTACCGATGCTGTCGGCGATTACACCGCCCGGTGCAGGACAGTTTCCGGAGGGCAATGTGGTGAATACATGAAGGGGTGACCATGCACTGTTGGTGATCGTGCCTGCCGGACTCGGGCATAAGCTACGAACCTGCCATTCATAGGCTGTGGCGGGTAGAAGTCCTGAAATTGATTTTTGATTGACGGTACTGGATTTAACAGTCCAGGTGGCGGTTCCGGCTATCCTGAACCGCAGGCGGTATTGCGGAGCTCCGGTGGAGCCCCAATGCAAGGTGGCGGTGCTGGTAGTGATGCCGTTCACAAAGAGATTGCCGGGTACAGGACATCCGGTATTGCCTCCTGTAGTACTGAAAAACTGAGATGAACTGAAGACGCTGACATTCACATTTCCTGCAGCAGTTCCGCAAACAGTCTGAACCTGCCATTCATACAGGGTATTGGCCAAAAGATTATTTAACCATTTAACGGTGCCGATACTGGTGGTGTTCTGCCAGTTCAGCGTATTGGCAGGCCGGAATCGGATGTTGTAACTGAGGGCGCCCGGAACAGGATTCCACGTGAGTTTGGCTGCAGTGGAAGAAATGCTGTCGCTCACTAAACCTCCCGGTACTCCGCAGGTATTACTGCCGCCAAGTGTGGTGAATACAATCAGATTGGAAAAGGCGCTGGTCGTGCTGGCACCGTTTGAGTCGATGCAAATCCGGGCAATCTGCCATTCATAGGTGGTCAGGGCTTGCAGGCCGCCCAATACCAGCGGCTTTGTAGCGGGCACCCCAATGGTCCAGGGTGTGCCGGCCAGCGATACCGGACGGTATCTCATGGTAAATTGGTTCAGCAGGGCGGGATTTACCGTGGTCCAGTCAAGGACAGCTGAATTACTGGTAATATTGGTAGCCGCCTGGGCAACGGGTGCAGGGCAGGAGTTGACTTGTCCGAAGGAGAAGGCCGATGGGATGAGCGCTCCTAGGGAGAATAGCAACATGCTGTACAGGAAGAATCGCTTTTTCATGTGTTTATGGCTTTTAAGGCTTTGGTGCTGTGTACTGGACAGGAAAAGGCACATAAAGTTAACAGTTTAGGTGGTCATACGACAGAAAAATCAGCAGATCATTTTCTGGTTCGAATGAATTTTTCAGCGAAAACCAGTAGCCGGAAACTTTAAAATCGACCCGAATCCGGAGAGATTGATTCTCAATAAAAAAAGAAGCCCCGGATTCCGGGGCTTTGAGTGGAGAATACCGGAGTCGAACCGGTGACCTCTTGCATGCCATGCAAGCGCTCTAGCCAGCTGAGCTAATTCCCCATGTGATTAGAACCTGTAAGGGTTTGATTCCCTTATTTTTATACCGATTAAAAGCCTGGATAAACCCCGGGTTTGTTTAATCGAATGCAAATTTACATTTTTTTATTGATCTCAAAAGGGGTGGGTGACGAGCTTTTTTCTTTTGACGGATCGGTATCTCGCTTAGCGGGAAACAATCATTCTTTTCACTTCAAAACGTGTACCCGCCCGGATTTTTAGAAAATAAAGTCCCGAAGGCAGGTTCAGGCTGAAGGCTCTTTCACCCGGTGGAAGACTCAGTTCAGAAATCACCCGTCCTTCAACATTGTAAAGGGTACAGGCGGCGTCCTGATTCAAAGGATTCCGCATGGAGAATTGCCCGAAGTTTAAAGTAGGATGGAGTTCAAAGTACTGAACCAACGCATCGTTTTCTTCCATCCCTGTAAATACATCCAGATCCGTAGCCCAGATACCTCTGCCAAAGGTGCTGATGTACATTTTATTCAAGGCCGGGTTGAATTCTATATCGCTGACGATGACATTGGGCAAGCCGCTGCTTTTGCTTTGCCAGGTGCTGCTACCGCTCTGCAAAAGGTATACGCCGATATCCGTGGCAATCACGAGATCAAGGGTGCCCGGTACCTGTTTGATGCAATTGACGGGAATATTGGGAAGATTGTAGGAAATGTTGATCCAGCTGTTCCCGCTGTTCAGGGTTTTAAAAACCTTGTTTCCCGCACTGAATCCCGCCATGCTGATAAAAGCGATGTCAGCATTGCTTCTGTCAATTTCTGCAGCGGTGTAATACAATGAATCAGGGAGGCCGGCCGTAACATCGGTCCACGACAAACCGCCGTTGGCAGTGCGGAAAACGCTTCCGGGATTGGCATACTCGTAACGTACCCGCCTTGCCGCGATCAAGACATCGGGATTGCTGTGTGAAACGGCCAGGGCCGAAAGTTCGTTGCCGTAAAAGTTGGGAGGAGAAGGGAAACCTGAGATGGCCGTCCAGCTTTGCCCGCCATCCTGACTCTTCACCACATTCTCAAATCCGATATAGAGGGTGTTGTAAGTGTTGTAATCGGCAATGAGCGGTGTGGTCCATTCGGCATTTTCATTCAGTACATTGGCATTAATGCCGGAATTGCTGAAACCGCCGTCGTTGCTGAAACTGAAATATCCGTATTGGGAACTGGAGAGAAAAGTTCCGGGCTGAAGCGTATCGACGTAATTATCCATTCCGTCGCCGCCGTTTACGGTGTACCAGTCAGTTCCGTCAAAATAAAAACTGGCATTGTCCTGGGCCCCGGCCAGCAATTCAGCAGTGCTGCTTTTGGAACTTGAAAGCCGGTAAAAGGAGGTCACGTTCATGCCGTCGCTGACATTGGTCCACACGGTGGGGAAGGGGCTGCCATTGTTGAGATCATTCCAGGAAATGGGCAGTATGGCTGTACTCCGGTATAGCCCGCCGTCGCAGCATAAGTAATAGTACCCCGTGGCCGGCTGGTATTTGATTTCGTGTACATCCGCATGTATCGAAGGCCCGTAGGAAGTGGTCCAGTAGCCGGCCGGATCAAAGGAATTGCAGCCATCGTCACTGGCCCAGAGGTTGATCCCGCCTACATATACCTTGTCGGGATCGGTGGGATGTACCAGGAGAGCCAGATCATAGGTGCCCTGCCCGCCGCTGCCGCTGCCATCGTAGCCATCCAGCAGGTTCAGCGTATTGTATTTGAGATACCAGGTACTGCCTGAATCGTCGGAACGATAGATAGCATGTAATCCTCTGAGAGTATCTACCGTGATGGCGTAAAGACGGTTGGGGCTGGAAGGGGCCTGAGCCAGTTTGATGCGCTGTACAACCCCTCTGGGCAGAATACCGGTGGGAAGAAGGGTCCAGCTGGATCCGAAATCGGTGGATTTATAAATGCCGGCTGACCCTGTATTGGCCGATTCCACCCACCCGCTTGCGGCATAGAGTACGGAAGGGTTGCTGACATCCTGAACAAGGTCCCAGAACAACGAATCGTGCACCTGGGTCCAGTTGTTTCCGCCATTCACCGATTTGTACATGCCGCTGACACCACAGGCAACGAGCGTGCTGGAGTTGGAAGGGTCGATGATGATTTTACGGATGAGTGAAGCATCGCCATCGGTCAGCTGGAAGGATAAACCGGTAGGAGCCCAGGACAAGCCGCCGTCGGTACTTTTATAAACCCCGAGGCCGTAATGGGTATGTCTTTTTCGTCCGTTGAGAAAAAGGCCGAAACCGATGTATTCAAAGTCACAAACAGAAATGTAGATATGGTCGGGATTCTGCGGGTCAATGGCGATATCGGAAATACGGGTGATCGGCAACTGATCGGTAAGTGGCGTATAGGTTTGACCGCCATTGCTGGTTTTCCACAAACCACCTTGTGCCACTCCGACATAATAGGTGTTTGGATCACTGGGATGAAAACTGATGCAGTTGACACGTCCCATGCCGTTTTCCATATACCCGGTCAGGTTCGAAGGTAGGGTATAGGGGCCTACGGGGTACCAGTTGCCGCTGTTGGCTTTCAGACGCTGTGCGTTTTCCTTTTCACGGGCAGATTGAACCAGGACATCAAGGTATTCCTTAAAGCCCTCCGGCTCACCTTGTGCATTGGTATGGAGCTGAAGTTCGGCCTCCCACCGTTTAAAGTATTTCCAGTACCTCGCCTGCTTCAGGTCGGCGGTATCTTTCCAGGTTTGAAAGGATCTTTGCATCGCTCTGAAAGAAGGCTCTTTCCCTTGCAGGGGGCGGAGGAAAGGCTGAGCGGAAACGGGAAGGTGGGAGAGCTGAAAACAGACAAGGACGGCAAACAGGAATGGCTTCATGGAATCGTTCTGGAAGGTCAAAAGTAAGGATTATACCTCCTGAAAACGCTTGTTTTTCAGATCTGAAACAGACCGGCAGGGTCTTACATGAGTTTTTTTACGATTCGCAGACGACCGGGTACCGGCACGCTGTATCCTCCTCCGCTTTTCCATACAGGCTCTTTGCCTTTTTCAAAAACATCCACAAACGACCAGGCTCCGCCGTTTCCTTTGTTGGCGAAGCCTGATCCCGGTGGAAGATAGCTGAAATTTCTGCAATTAACCTGCGCATAACCGTTAGTGGTTTCCAGTTCCACCACCGTGCATTTCATCTGCACAAAGAGATCGCACACTTCAAAGAGCGGATTGCCGCTGCCTCTGAATTTAACGAGTGCACTGTCGACGGCGGCTTCCCCGTGAATTCCTTTTACATACGCATCCTTCACCGTGGTGGTGCCACCGGTATTGACATGAATTACAAAAGCCGTATTTCGTTTGGCCCCTCCGTCCAGCGTGAAATCCTCCACCCGGCATTCGCTGCTGTTGCTGATCATCACACCGGCATATTGGCCCGGGTAGGCAAACATCCGGGAGGCAATGACCCTCGACTGATTGCTTCCGCTGTTGGGTGCATCTGCTCCGGGCCATGCGCCTTTGCCGCTGCCCAGGTAATAGCAAACCCGATAACAGTTGATCGCATTGCAACGGTATATTTCCGAACTCATGGCGTGGCGCAGAACAATACCCGTATCGAGGTTGGCCAGATGCAGGTTTTCAAAAAGGGAATGAAAGGTGGCGCCTATTCTGATGCCCACACTTCCCGCTCCGGCTTCTGCCTTTCCCCGAAGGATCAGATTGCTGATGTGAAACCTGCGGGCTGTAAATACATTCAGACCTTCACGCTGGTTCACCGGCATCGATTCAAGAAAACAAAAGCCTGCTTTGTTGATGCTGGTCAGGGTGCATCCGTTTCCTTCAATCAGGTAAATGGTGTTATCGGTTTGACGTGTCAGTTCGGGTAGACGAAGGGTGCGGTTAATGTAATAATCGCCGGGAGACAGGTGGGCTGCAAACACGCCATGGCCGAGCGCCAGAAAGGTCATCTGCAACGCAGCCCAGTCGGGGGTGTCGTCAAGGCTGATGTCAGGGATATATTGAAAGTACCTTTTCCGGATGGTCTGTTCATCATAGCCCAGGTTTCTGAAGGTGGGCGTTTCTTCGCTGAGGGTGTTTTTCAGATGGCGGGCGCCGAACCAATCCGGCGAAAGGGCCTGAACATCCTGTCTGACCCATGTTCCGGCCTTGCCTGCCTGAGCCGATTTCATCCTCCAACCCCACATGCCCGGACGCAGATCGTTAGCCACCCATACAAAACTGCCGCCTCCACCAGGACTGAGGCTGTCCAGGCTTTTCACGTACTGAACCTCTTCATAGGCATCGCAGGACTCCAGTTCATCGAGGTAACGTAAAAAGCCTGCTTTCACATGCAGGTTGAAGAACATGAGGGGGGCAAGCAGGGTGATGATTTTCATGTGCAGAGCGGGATCTGATGCAAAATAAAGAAAGACCTGGTTTCACCGGCTTTTACCGGCATTGATAAAATGAATTCACATCCGGTTATCTCGTAGTACTGCATAAAAAAAGGGCCGTCTCCGATTTTCGAGACAGCCCTTTTTTAATATAACTAAATCAATTAACGGGTAATGATCATCCGTTTGGTGATTTGCTGGCCTTCGTAGGTCATGGTATAAGTGTAAAGACCCGGTGCAATACCAGCCGTGCTGTACTGAATCGTATGCTTGCCGGCAGCAGTGTTTTCGTCTGCAATCACATCGATGATCTGTCCGATAACATCGGTCAACACGATGCGAACCTGACCCTGTGCAGGAATCATGAATTCGAAGGTAGTCAGCTGATCGGCCGGGTTCGGATAGTTCTGGCTCATGCCGAAATCATTGACAGCGAAGTCGTTAACGCCAAGCGGTGTGCAGGGGCCAAGATCTTCAAAGCAAACATCATCAATGGACCAGCCTTCATCGGTAGCGCTGAAGTCGGAAGCAAACCTCCAGCGTACAACCAGCTGAGAATTGACATCCGGACGGAAAGTCTTCTCGTTATAAATCCAGTTGTTGCGGATGCCTGTAAACCCTTTCTGGGATGGATCGGTAGGATCCAGTTCAGAAACATAGGTGTAGTTGGGGCTGATACCGTACAATTGAATGTTGGGAGTACCGGTAAGATCAAGCCTGTTCCAGGTCTGACCATAGTCGACAGAGTAGTCAAGCGCGCCGCCGTCTGATCCGTATTCCATGCGGAACTCATGCCAGAAACTCAGTTTGTAGCAGTGGCCTGCTTCTACACGGAAGAGGGAAGAGAACAAGCCCGAAGAGTCCTTGTTGGCATAATTGCCGGTCAGGTTGGTGGTCCAGGCAATGTTGCCGGTATGCGCACCACTCAGGTTGGGCTTGGCAGGCGTACCGATTTCCCAGGTACTACCGTCACAATAGGTGATGGAATTGGAAGTCACCCATTGGTTGCCGCTTTCAAAACTGGTGCAGTAGGGGAGTTGTGAGGTAGCCACGGAGTCAAATACCAGAACCGTTACACAGCTGGTATCGTCAAACTGGTTCAGGTCCGTAGAACCGTTCGGGCTGTCGGTATACACACATACTTCATGGAAACCGGGTACGGCGATCCAGGTATTGTTGAAGTTATGAGTCCGTGTACTGTCAGGCAATAAACCGTTCGGTGCGTAAGAAACCGGATCGTTGGAGACCAGTGCGCCATCGATAACCAGGGAAATATTGTGGTTAAACACGGTGTTGATACCGTTGTTGTTGATCGGAGCGGCAAAGGTGATGGGTTGTCCGGGGAAGATAAACTGGCAGGGAACGGAGGTGTTAACCTGAACAGTTTTAACCGAAAGCGGGATCGGAACAAAGAGTTCGAAGTTGTCGAAGGATACTCCGTCACCGTTGGTGAAGGCCGCCGAGGTATAAACGAAGCGGAACTGAACCAGGGGCACGGTGCCGCCTACGGCAGACGTAACATCTTTAAAGATGGATTGAATCCAGCCACCGCTGTTATCATCCCAACTGTCGTTGTTGTTGTACCAGTTGGTGACGATCTGAGTGGATGGCTGCAGCAACTGCCAGGGTCCGTTATTGACCGAGTATTCAATATAGAATTTATCACCGAAAGCATAAATCACGCGGTTCTGGTAGAAGCGCAGAATGGCAGCCTGGGCATTGCTGAAATCAAAGAATGGCGTAGTGACATACGTATTCGCATTGCCGCCGGGTGCCGAGTTCAGGTTGACGTCCCAGCAGGTAGGTGCAGAATAAGCACCGGTAGTAGCACCGAATGCAGGTGTACCGTATTCCCAGATGGTGGCAGGGTTACCTCCACCGGCGATGTACGGCGCCCAGCCAATGTTGCCGGCGTCGAAGTTGTCAAAATAGCTGGTGATGTAGGTAGGGGTAATGATCGGCTGACCGATTACATCGGCACAAGTGGTGTCGTTGCTGGGCTCCAGATCAGTGGGCAGTGAAGTCCAGGCACAGATGGTCTGAACACCCTGTCCAAACGTGAAGTTCGGAAGCACCACAGTAGTAATACCGCAGGGAGGCAGTGAACCGGTCCAGGTAATGGTTTGGGGGTTGATACCGTTAACCGTGTAAGTGATTGGCGTGCTGGTGATGGTGGTAGCTCCGAAGTTCTCCAGCGTTACCACTACCGGTGTGCTCTGACCTACGGGTGCACCACCAACGGGCTGGGTAATGGCCGTGATGCCCACGTCATCGCCTTGTGCAGCATAGATACAGAAATCATCCATGGAGAAACCATCGGTGATGACACTGAAGTCGGAGGTGAACACGAAGCGGAACTGAATCGGTGTAGGGTTGTTGAAAATGCCGGAGGTGCAGCAGAGTTTGTAGGCAGATTGAATCCATCCGCCGCTGTTTCCGGTCCAGGCCGGCTGATTGCTGGAATTCAACTGATCATCCGTGTACCAGTTGGTTCCACAGGGGTCCGGGTTGGCAGCGCTGCCACCGCCCACGATGGTCCAGGTAACACCGTTGTCGTTCGAATATTCCAGGCGGGTACCGTCCCAGGCGTTTTCACAGTTATAGTTAAGTGCAAACTGGATACGTCCGGCTCCGATGGTGGAAAAGTCGAAGTAAGGGGTGTAAAGTTCGCAATTGGCCTGGTTGGTGTAAGCGGAATTCAGGTTGACGTCCCAGGCATTTGCACCGGAATTGGCGCTGTTGGTTTGTCCGAAGGCAGGTGAGCCAAGTTCCCAGATGGTACCGGCATTGGCCCCGGCAGCAAGTTGGTTGGACCAGCCGATGTTGCCGGATTCAAAGTCATCACAGTAAGAGGGTGATGGGGTCAGCGTAGGAATTCCGATGAAGTTGGCACAAGTGGTGTCGTTGAAATCGATGCAGTCACCCACCAGTTCAGTCCAGACACAAATGGTGTAGCTGTTGGGCAATACCGGCGTGTTGGGGATGGTGAATGAAGTGGTAGCGCCGGCAGCCAGGGTTCCTGCGAAAGGAATCGAGGGCTGAACGGTTCCGTTGATCGACCAGCCCACGTTGAAGGTGCTCTGGGCCATCTGTCCAAAATTCTCAATGGTCACGGTAATATCTGTCGTACCGCCTGCAGGCTGACCGCTGCCTGGCAAGGGAGAAACAATGGTCGTTACACCCAGATCGTCGTTGCAGGGTACGATGATGCAGAAGTCGTCGAGGTGGAAACCGGAGTTCTGAACCGATGCATCGCAGGTGAATACATAACGGAATTGTACAGCGGTGGATCCGCCGATTCCGGGTACAGTACCGAGTTTATAGCGCGATTCTATCCAGCCGCTGGGGCCTGTTCCGGGGCCATCCCAGGCAGGCAAACCGCTGGAGACGATGGAGGCATTGGTGTACCAGTTGGTGGCGTTCGGATCGTTTACGGTACCGATAACAGTCCAGGTTATTCCGCCATCATTGGAAAATTCAAGACGAACACCATCCCAGAATCCTTCTACGTCCCTGTTCTGCCAGAAACTCAGGTTGGCCACGGTCGTGGTGCTGAAGTCAAATACCGGTGAAATCAACGCGGAGTTGGTATTGGGTGAATAACTGCCTACACCGCCGATGTCACCGACGCCCCAAACGTTGGGCGCTGAGTTGGCACTGGTGAGGGTCGGGCCGGTAGGAGGACCCCAGGTCCATTGTGAACCCTGCGCATTGGGATCGGGTGTCCACAATTGGTTCTGGATATCAAAATTATCGCAATAAGGGAAGCTGATTCCGTCCACAGGGTAAAAACAAATCTCCCCGATGGCAGGGTAACGAACGGTATTGTTACAACCGGAGTTGTCGGTAGCTTCAATCCACCAGCAAATGGTGTCGCCTGCAATAGCGGCAGGAATCTGACCGGCAAAGACCGAGTCAAACAGGTTCACCATGAGGGTGGTTTGTGTGGCACCGCCGTTGACCGTGTAGTTCAGGGTAGCGAAGCCAGGTCCGAATACCGTGTCGGCGATACCGCTTTGGTCATTGATGTAGGCAAAGAGGTCGAAAGGCCCGAGGTTGAACACCGTGCCGGACCAGAAGGGGTTGCCGGCGACTGGCGCGGAAGCGGTTGGATCCACCAGTTCGCAGGGGGCTGCCGTCACACAAATGTCGTCCAGCAACCAGCCATAACGGCCGGCAAGACCGTTCACCACGTCTGTCATCACGAAACGGATCTGGACGGTAGCCTGGTTACCTACGGCAGTCGAAATGTCGAAAGTTTCGGCTTTCCACCATGCGTTGGTCGGGGCGGTAGGTGTACCCGGCGCCCAATCGAGGTAGGAACCCTCGGTAAATGAATTGTTGTTAAACTGGAAAACCCCCGTACCCTGGTACGTTACGTTGCCCGTTCCCGCGGTAGCGTCAAACTTGGTCCAGGTGGCGCCGTTGTTCAGGGAGTATTCAATTTCAGCCTTGTCTGTAAATTCAATCTTACAGATCTGCTTGAAATCCAGAATGACAAAATTCTGTCCCAGCGTGTTGAAAACAGGAGAAGTCAGGTAAACAGGTCCGCCGCCGGACTGGTACTCGCCGCGAAGACTGTTTGCAGAACTGACAAAGTAGTTGTTGTCAATGCTCCAGCCTGGCACACCTGTAGAGGTAGTACTGATCGTACCACCATCGAAGTTTTCACACCAGACCTGCGTTGCCTGTGATTGCGCAGCCACATAGGTCAACAGTGCAAAAAACGTAAGTAATAATCTTTTCATAGGGTATTGGGTTTTATTTTTTACGCGTGATTTGTTTTAATATTTTGGGGTATAGCTTTCAAAAATAGATATTATCCTGTTGAGTACAGTCAGGGACGGGGATTTTTTTTCCGAATTATTAACAGGAAAAGGGCATCCTGTTTAGTTTGAAAAGACTCCCAATTCAGACGAATGGTTGCACAGAAATAGAAAAAAACAAAAAAAAGCCCCGGATGGGGCTAGTGGCTCAGTGGTCGATCCACGATTTGTAATAGTCGTCGCTCATGATTTTCATTGCTTCTTCGGTGAGCCACAATGGTTTAAAGGTATCGATCATGACGGCAAGTTCAGCGGTTTCCTTTTTGCCGATGCTCTTTTCAACGGTGCCGGGATGCGGGCCATGGGGGATCCCGGCAGGATGCAGGGTGATCATGCCCCTGGTAACACTTTTTCGGCTCATGAAATCTCCGTCCACGTAATAAAGCACTTCGTCCGAGTCGACATTGCTGTGGTTATAGGGAGCAGGAATGGCCTCCGGATGATAGTCGTAGAGACGCGGCACGAAGGAACAAATGACATAGTTGTGTGCTTCGAAAGTCTGGTGTACAGGTGGCGGCTGGTGCACCCTTCCGGTAATGGGTTCAAAATCATGAATGCTCAAGGCCCAGGGATAATGGTTGCCGTCCCATCCGATGGCGTCAAAGGGGTGTGTGGCATAAATATAGGGGTAAACAATCCCCTGCTTTTTGATGAAAACCCTGAATTCTCCCTTTTCATCGTGCGTTTCGAGATTTTCAGGTTTGCGGATATCCCTTTCGCAAAACGGGGAATGCTCTTCCAACTGTCCGTAGGCGTTCCGGTAACGGCGTGGGGTCTCGATGGGGGAGAAGGATTCAACAATCAGGAGTCTGTTTTGCTCGTTGTCGAAGTGAAGCTGGAAAATCGTTCCTCTTGGAATCACGAGGTAATCACCGTACCCGAAGCGAATGTTGCCATAAATGGTTTTCAGTACTCCGCTTCCTTCGTGCACAAATATCAATTCATCGGCATCGGCGTTTTTAAGGTAATAATCCGTGATCGATTTTCGGGGTGCCGCCAATGCAATGTGCAGATCATTGTTTACCAGAACAGCCTTTTTGCTTTCGATGTAATCGTCTTCCTGTTTAATGTGAAAACCCTCAAAACTCTGATGGCGGAGGAAGCGCTGAAAGGTAACTTTGGGTTCTCTGGAAAAAGGTTCGCCGACTGCTTTTACCAGCGTAGGTGCATAGCAGTGGTAAATCAATGAATACACATTGCTGAATCCGTGGGTAGAAACCAGTTCTTCAGCATACAGGGAGCCGTCGGCTTTCCGGAATTGTGTATGCCGCTTCTGCGGAAATTTTCCAAGTGAATGATACTGAGGCATGTTGATAGATATTCGGCGCTGCAAGATACAATCAAACAGTCAATTTTAAGAGGATGAGCCCTTAAAATTAGGCATTGGTTACTTTTGTCCTCTAAATTATAAAAGTATGAAACTGGTATCTTACCGAGTGGACGATGCAAACCTTCTTGGGCTCTATGTAAATGAAAAAGTTTATAACCTGGCTGAAGCCGGCAAAGCACTGGGTAAAACCGGATCCTCTTCCATGAAAGCCCTGCTGGACGGGGAGGAGAAAACGATGGAAACGGCCAGAGAAATTGAGGCCGGAATTAAGTCTGGTAAAATCGATATCCCTTTTTTCTCCTGGTCCGCACTGCACATAGTCGCCCCGGTACCTCAGCCTACCTCTTGCAGAGACGGCTATGCTTTTCGTCAGCATGTGGAAGCAGCGCGTCGTAACCGGAAAGTGGAAATGATCCCTGAGTTTGATGAATATCCGATTTTTTATTTTACCAACCACAATGCGATCCAGGGGCCCGGCGATATCTGGTGCATGCCCGATCATTTCAGGCAACTGGATTTTGAACTGGAAGCTGCCGTGGTCATCGGGAAGAAGGGCCGGAATATCCGTGCTTCGGAGGCCGATCAATACATTGCCGGTTACCTGATTATGAACGACATGAGTGCAAGGCTTTTGCAAATGGAAGAGATGAAGCTCAACCTGGGGCCGGCCAAAGGCAAAGATTTTTCAACCGTCATCGGACCCTATCTCGTGACGCCCGATGAGTTGGAAGCGTTTAAAGTGCCGGCTAAGGAAGGACATACCGGTAACCGCTACAACCTCACCATGAAGTGCTGGGTGAACGGGGTTCAGGTGAGCGAAGGCAACCTGGCACAAATGGATTGGACCTTTGCAGAGATCATTGAGCGTTGCGCCTATGGCGTGGACATCCTCCCGGGAGATGTCATCGGTTCGGGTACCGTAGGCACCGGCTGTTTTCTCGAGCTGAATGGTACCGGAAAGCTGAACGATCCGGATTATCCGGTGCAATGGCTGCAGGAAGGGGATGTGGTGGAAATGACGATCGACGGACTCGGTTGCCTTTCCAATACGATCCGTAAAACGGAAAGTAATTTTTCCATTCTTGACCTGAAAAAGAAGGTGCAAAAAGCAGGGTAGTAGCAGCTGTTAATCAGCTTG
>JAEUTF010000243.1 GCA_016788185.1 Bacteroidia bacterium
GAATCTCAAGTGGAAACCCGGGGTTAGGAGGATGAAATTCCGCTCTGACATAGATTTTACCGCCAATTATTTCGGGTTGATACTGCTTCTCCCATTCTTCGTTCCAGTTTTTCCAGGGGATGATTTCTTCCCTCGATTCCAAAGAACAACCCAGACCCTCACTCTCCTTTAATATTCCCTTTACATCATCCCGCCGGTAAGCTTCCGAAGGAGCATAGGCCTTCAAACCTTCCGCCGTATCCTCAAACATGTCAAAGCCGCAAGCTGCCAGTCTGTACGAAAGCAAATCGCGGAAAGGGTCCAGCGGCTTTATTTTAATTTCAAGCAGGGTATAATCCATCGTGCTAAAAATAGATTTTTAGACCGGCAGCGTACCACTTAAACGACATTGTTTATCAACAAGTATACGGGTCTGCCTCAGGCCTGCGGCCTTCCCGGAACCACCACAGAAGTACAAGTATTTCAAGTATTTCAAGGATTTAAATAAAAGAAATTAGCGTGAAAAAATTATTTTTTTTACAAACCCGGTACAGTAAAAAAAACAGGCGGAACAGAAGTTCGTACCCTGCGAATTGTTTTACTTCCAGGATACCCCGACCATGATCTTCTCCCTAAAATGAGCTAATATTGAGGTCGAAATGAAGAAGGAAAACCTGTACAAATCGGCCCACCTGCTTTCGGGCGTGGTCGTACTCCTGCACGGTATCGGTGAACTGGACCGTGTACACGGATCCCCCTCGTTTTTCTTCATCGCCGGAACACTGATGATGCTGACTGCAGTATTTCATCACCAGGTGGAAAGGAGACTGGGCAACGGCGAATCGATCATTTTCTTCATCGAAGCAGCCGTACAGCTTTTTATTGCTTTTCATTATTTCGAAGCAGGGAAGAAAGCCCTTCCCTTTGCGCATCTTTTCTGCACCCTGCTGTATGTTTACGTGGGCTATCTTAAATTAACCGGATCAAAACCATTCTGGTCAGTAAAAAAATGAACAGACTACTCATCATCAACGCGAAAGGTATCGTGCAACACGGCCGCAGCCATGTTGTTCGCGGAAAAGCCATGCAGGAATTGCCGGTGCTGGAAAACGGCTGGCTGCTGATAGAAGGAGATCGTATCAGTGAAACCGGGCACATGGATGAGCCCTTTCATTCACCGGTAAACGATGTGATCGATGCGGAAGGCCGGTACATATTCCCGGCCTGGTGCGATTCCCACACGCACGTGGTGTACGCCGGCTCGAGAGAAACTGAATTTGTCGACCGCATTCTCGGACTGAGCTATGAAGAAATTGCCCGGCGCGGGGGAGGCATCCTGAATTCGGCAAAGCGCCTTCAACAAACCGACCCCGAAGAATTATACGATGCCGCCAGCCTGCGTTTGCAGGAAGTGATCCGTTCAGGAACCGGCGCCATTGAAATCAAGAGTGGTTACGGTCTGAGTTTCGATGCAGAACTGAAAATGCTGCACGTGATCCGCAGGCTGAAGGAAAGTTCTCCGCTGATCATCAAATCAACGTTCCTGGGGGCGCATGCCCTGCCTGCCGAGTTCAGGGAAAACCGAAGGGGCTATGTTGATTTGCTGGTGAATGAACTCATCCCTATCATTGCCGACGAAGGACTCGCCGATTACAACGATGTGTTTTGTGACCGCGGCTTTTTTACGGTGGAAGAAACAGAACGCATTCTGGAAGCTGGTAACAAACGCGGCCTGCGTCCCAAAATACACGCCAACGAATTGGATTATTCGGGGGGAATACAAGCCGGTGTGAAACACCACGCCTTGTCGGTCGATCATCTGGAATGCACAGGTGAGGCCGAAATTGCCGCCCTGCTCGACAGCGATACCATGCCGACGCTCTTACCCGGCACTGCCTTTTTCCTGAAGCTGCATTATCCGCCTGCGCGGAAAATGATTGATGCCGGACTGCCCGTAGCCCTGGCTTCTGATTACAATCCCGGCTCTTGTCCGAGTGGAAAAATGCCCTTTGTCTGCTCACTGGCCTGCCTTTACCTGGGCATGTATCCGGAAGAAGCCATCAATGCGGCAACGCTCAACAGCGCCTATGCCATGGGGGTGATGGACGATGCAGGCAGTATCGTAAAAGGAAAAAAAGCCAACCTGTTTATATCCGCCAGAATGCCTTCGCTTTCCTATCTTCCGTATGCGTTTGGCAGCGATTTGGTGGAAACGGTAATCCTGAATGGGAAAATACAGTAGTCCTCCGGAGATGAAACTTGAGCTTTATGACACACTGAAGCTGGAACAGTTCATCCGCCGGCGTGAGGGAGAAGTCCGTCTGGGGGAGAAAGTACAAACAATCGCCTGGAAAAATTCGGAACACTGGGGTCAGACTTTACGGGAAATGCCCGGCGCATTTGTTTTGCTGGGCTTACCGGAAGATGTGGGTGTGCGGGCCAATTTCGGCCGCGGAGGAGCGTATTCCGCCTGGCTGCCCGCTTTGACCACCTTGTTGAATACACAGAGCAATGAAACGCTGAGCGGTGAAGAACTGATCGTACTTGGTCATCTTGATTTTTCTCCGGCCATGGAGGAGATGAAACCACTCGATCTGCAAATGGCCGGCGATTTGAAGCGCGCAAGGGAACTTGTCGCTGAAATGGATCGTGCCGTCTATCCGGTGATGGAAGCCATCTTTGCAGCAGGAAAAGAAGCCATTATTATCGGCGGGGGACACAACAATGCCTATGCCAACCTGAAAGGATTGTCGATGGCTCTCGCGCAAAAAGGACAAACGGAGATTGGCTGTATCAATTGCGACGCTCACAGCGATTTGCGTCCGATGGAAGGACGACACAGCGGAAATGCATTTAGCTATGCCCTGCACGAAGGCTTTTTACATCGTTACGCCATGGTCGGACTCCATGAGAATTACAATGCTGCCGGCGTCATGGAAAAAATGGAGACGGATGAACGCCTGATGGCCATCTGGTTTGAAGATATTTTCATTCGTGAAAACTGTACTTTCCGGGAGGCCGTGGACCGCGCTTTGAACTTCACGGCGCATTTACCGCTCGGAATTGAACTGGACCTGGATTGCATCCAGAACATTCCCTCCAGTGCCAAAACCTCCAGCGGCATTTCTACCGTGCAAGCGCGGCAGTTTGTGCATTGGGTGGCTTCCTCTGCCGAGGTGAAGTATCTGCATTTGGCGGAAGCGGCTCCGGTACTTTCCCATATTAAAACCGACCTGAAGACCGGAAAACTCATTGCCTACCTTATCAGCGACTACATCAAAGCGCGTAACAGCCGATTAAAATAAAAAGCAAAGCATGCGGCTTTTGCTTCATACTGTCCATCCAAAGCGTATCCAATAAAAATCATGAAACAACTTATCGAATGTGTTCCGAATTTCAGTGAAGGGCGTGATGAAAAAATCATCAATCAGATCGCCGATGCCATCCGTGCAGTGGATCGCGTGAAACTCCTCGACGTTGCACCAGGCAAGGCCACCCATCGCACCGTCATGACCATGGTGGGTGAGCCCGATGCAGTACTGGAGGCGGCTTTTGCGGCCATCCGTACAGCGGCAGAACTGATCGACATGAGCCATCACCAGGGGGAACATCCCAGGATGGGCGCTACGGATGTTTGCCCTTTCATCCCGGTGGCAAACATCAGCATGGAAGAAACTGCTGCCTGGAGCCGGAAACTGGCAGAACGGGTGGGAAAGGAACTGGCCATTCCGGTGTATCTGTACGAAGAGGCACAACCTGATAAGGAACGCAGCAATCTGGCCGTTATCCGCGCCGGTGAATACGAAGGATTTTTCAGAAAAATCAAGGAAGCCGCTTGGCGACCGGATTTCGGGCCGGCGGAATTCCCGTCAAAGAGCGGGGCCACGGTCATTGGTGCCCGCGACTTTCTGATCGCCTACAACGTGAATCTGAACACCAAATCGGTCCGGCGGGCCAACAGCATCGCCTTTGACATTCGCGAAGCCGGAAGGGTAAAACTGGACGAAAAGGGAAATAAAATGATCGGTAAAGATGGACTTGAAGTGCGTGAACCGGGAACCTTGAAAGGGGTGAAGGCCATTGGCTGGTACATCGAGGAATTCGGGATCGCCCAGGTGTCTATCAACATCACGAAATTTCGGGAAACACCCCTGCACAGCGTTTTTGAAGAGTGTTATAACAGTGCCTATCGCCGCGGTCAGCGGGTGACCGGCTCAGAGTTGGTCGGTCTCGTCCCCTTATCCGCAATGCTGGAAGCAGGCCGGTATTTTCTGAAGAAACAACGGCTGAGCGCCGGACAGAGCGATGCGGAACTCATTCACATCGCGGTAAAATCCATGGGGCTGGATGAACTGGGTCCCTTCGACCCGAAGCAGCGCATCATCGAATACCAGTTGGAAGAAGCACATACAAAACTGGTGGACATGCCCCTTCAGGCTTTTGCCGATGAAACAGCCAGCGAATCACCGGCACCAGGGGGCGGCTCGATTTCAGCCTATGCCGGTGCGTTGGGTGTTTCATTGGGAACGATGGTGGCCAACCTCAGCGCAGGCAAAAAAGGATGGGAGTCGCGCTGGGAAGAATTCAGCCAGTGGGCCGAGAAAGGACAGGGCTACAAAAAGCAATTGCTGCAACTGGTCGATGAAGATACGCAGGCCTTCAACCTGATCATGGAAGCCTTTAAACTACCCAAAGGCAATGAAGAGGAAAAAGCCCGACGCAAAGAAGCCATTCAGGCCGCCACCCGAAAAGCCATTGAAGTGCCTTTGCAGGTCATGGAACTGTGCTATCAGAGCATGGAAGTGATGAAGGCCATGGCGGAGCATGGCAATCCGAATTCCATCAGCGATGCGGGGGTGGGAGCGCTCTGCGCAAGGACCGGAGTACTTGGCGCTCACTTGAACGTACGCATCAATGCCGCCGGATTCAGCGACAAAACCTACCTGGAAAGCGTGCTTTCCAAAGCCGCTAAACTGGAAGCGGATACGATAAAACTGGAGAAGGAAATCATCGACCTGGTGAATAAAACGATTCTGGCCTGAACGTTTAAATCAGGAATGCTGAAGATTGAAAATAGAATCAAAATTCCTCAGTGCCGTTCTTAAGGTCGGAATGTGTTACCGTTGCCCGACAATGAATGGCCCTATTGTTCGTACTTCAAATTCAGTTCTTTAAAAACTTGAGAAGTATTTGCATTCTGCCTGCGGCCCGCTGACGGGGTATTGAAAAACAGGTTCGGAATGTCTTCCATCATCCAATTAAAAACACACATGGTTTTTTATGTAGTTCCGGTTTTTCCTTTTTCCAGTCTTTGACCTTCAAGGTTCGGATCCATTCATGGGAAGTAGTAAGGGAAACAGCAAGGCAAATTTTGGTTTCACCACTCAGGGTTTGAAGTAAATCGGCAAACAAGGGGTTGTTGCGGTAGGGCGTTTCAATGAACAGCTGGGTTTCCTTTTTGCTGCGGGCGGCCTCCTCCATGCGCTGGATTTTTTTTACCCGCTCTGTCCTGTCAAACGGCAGATACCCGTGAAAACAAAATCTCTGACCCTCCATGCCGGATGCCATCAGGGCGAGCAGGAGGGAAGAAGGTCCGACGAGCGGAACTACCTTATAGCCTTTCCGGTGGGCCTCCGCCACAATCCGTGCGCCCGGATCGGCCACTCCCGGACATCCGGCTTCGCTGAGCAAACCTGTATCCTTTCCTTCGGATAAAGCCTGCATCAACTCCTTCAACTCCTGCTCGGGATGGTGTTTATCGAGTTCATGGATGCCGAGTTCGGCCTGAGGCGTGGGAATGTTACAGGTCTTCAGAAAGGCTCTTGCTGTTTTAGCATCCTCCACAATAAAATGCTGCAAACTCCGGATGACCTGCAAGGTGCCTTCGGGTAAAAAATCACCGACATTCTCTCCACCCAGTGAGGAAGGTATTACATATAACGTTGATGACATTTCAGACGGGATTTTACCGGGATATCAGCATGTTAATTAAATCATTTTCCGATGGTGAAAACACAGCATCGTATCCAAAGATGATGACAATGGGCCTGATCTCAAAATGAGAGAACCGGTACTTAAGCGGTATGCAGTTCAAACACCGTAATCTCCGGTAAAATCCCTACCCGGCCGGGATAACCCAGGAAGCCAAGTCCGCGGTTGACATAAAGGTGTTGATTGCCCTCTGAATAAAGGCCTGCCCATTCTTTGTACACATATTGAACCGGACTCCATTTGAAATAAGGCAGGTCAACACCAAACTGAAAACCATGGGTATGTCCGGCGAGCATGAGGTGGATTTGGGGAAAGTCTTTTAACACCTCTCCACGCCAGTGACTGGGATCGTGAGAGAGCAGAATATTGAAGCCACTGTAATCGATCCCCTTGGTGGCCCTGGATAAGCTGCCGTACTTTGGAAATCGGAGGTGCATGCTGTAATTCTGCACCCCGATCAGGGTGATTTTCTCGCCGTCCTTTTCGAGGTGCCGGTGTTCATCCATCAGAATGTCCCAACCCATTTCCTTGTGTCCCCGGATCAGCGCATGAAGGTTTTCCGCCTTGGCTTCTTCCGATTTCCAGTACACATAATCGCCGTAATCGTGGTTCCCGAGGGTGGAAAACACACCGTGCTTTGCTTTCAGGGCGGAAAGTGCCGGCTTGTGAGGTTCAAGTTCCTCGGATTTGTTGTTGACCAGGTCGCCGGTAAAGAGGATAACATCCGCGTTCAACCCGTTGATGATCCTTACGGCTTCCTCCAGAGGCTCCGTACTTACAAAACTGCCCACATGAAGGTCGGATATCTGCACAATTTTATAGCCCTGAAATGCCACGGGTAAGCCCGGCAAGCTGAGTTTAATCTTTTTAACCTGGTAATCATAGGCTCCTTTCACCATGCCGTAGAGAAGGGAAACAAAGGGCAGGGATCCCAGAACCAGACCGGTCCGAACAAGGAAATCAGAACGGCTGATCGCCCGGGCCGGAACGGAATTTACCGTGCTTTCGGTGGAGCCGGGAGAAGAAAATATTTTTTCATAGGACCATCGGGCTGCTCTGAAGATGTCATCGGTCAATAGAAAAAGAACAACAAAGAGTTTGGAAAATGTCAGAACAAAGATGAAGGCACCGGCATAGGTCTTCAAAGCCTTCGGCCACAGATCCCAGTCGTAAATCCGGCTGGCAATCAACACGGCAACACAAAACACAGTCATGGACCAGAACACAATGGCCGTCACCCGTTGTACACTCTCTGAGGTGTTCCGGAATCCGAATTTAAATGCCTGGAACACGTAAAAATCAAGTGCGATCAGCACCAGGATCAGGATGATTATTCTCAAGGTCATTTTTTTAGATTAAAATAGTTCTGTTCCGGGGACTCCTGTTTTTCAATAAAGTTACTATCCTGTAGACCGGATACCCAAACTTAAAATGCAGAGCAGCCACTTCACCAGGTAAAGTTCAATATTTAGTCATTCAGACGTTTATCTCTTGTCCATATTTAAACGGTAACGCAAACTAAGGGGAGAGCCTGAAAACCATCCAGCCCGATGGACTATCCTCATACAAAAACCGGTCGTGCAAACGGTTAGGGCGACCCTGCCAGAACTCGATACGATCCGCTACCAGGACATAGCCTCCCCAATGGGCGGGTCGGGGCACCTCTTTCCCTTCGTATTGCTTTTCCAACTGCGTTATATTTTCCTCCAAAACAGCCCTGTTCTTGAGTACCGTGCTTTGGGCGGAAGCCCAGGCACCGATCTGGCTTTCACGCGGACGGCTGGCAAAATAGGCATCACTCTCTTCCGGACTCACTTTCTCCACCCTTCCCTCTACACGTACTTGCCGGGCCTGTAAGGTCCAGAAGAAATTGAGACTGATAAAGGGCGAATCCGCCATTTCCCGGCCTTTCCGGCTGTCGTAATTGGTGTAAAAAACAAAGCCCCTGGCATCAACACCCTTCAACAGAACAATGCGTGAAGAAGGACGGCCTTCGCTCACCGTACTCAGATCCATGGCATTGGGCTCGGCGACACCGGCGGCTATGGCTTCATGCATCCATACTTCAAACTGCTTCAGCGGGTCCTCAAGGAGATGATTTTCAGCCAAAATACCCTTATCGTACTGAATTCTAGATCCTTGCAGGTAATCGTTAAGGTGCTTCATGGTGGACAAAGGTAGGGGGAAGAAACAAGAAAATAAATTGTAAGATTCATAATCAATAGGATCCTGAAACGGCCGGTCTTTGTTGATTTTTTTACAAACTGTTGGCGAAGCAATTCCGTATTAAAGTCAGGCTGGCATGTTTTTCGCCCCCTGAACTTTAGAGCAATGCTTGTAAGTTCACCGACAGAAAAAAACATCCTGACCGGAACAAAACAGGCAGTAAAATTGAATTCACACCTTAAAACAAAGGCTTATGAAAAAGCTAACTAAACCGGTTCAGGGCAGCCTCTTGATTTCGGAGCCTTTTTTAGTCGACTCCTATTTCAAACGCTCGGTGGTACTGCTCAGCGAGCACGATGACAAGGGTACTTTGGGGTTTATTCTGAACAAACCCACCGATGTCACCCTGAATGAAGCGGTGGATGACTTTCCGGAATTCCGGGTTCCCCTCTATTTTGGCGGACCGGTTGAAACGGATACCCTGTTTTACATTCATACCGTCGGGCATTTACTCGAAGGTTCCAAAGAAATATTGAGCGGTATTTTCTGGGGGGGTGATTACGAACAACTGAAATTTTTGATCGATACCAAACAAATACG
>JAEUTF010000250.1 GCA_016788185.1 Bacteroidia bacterium
CAAAGAGTGGAATGCACCTATATCTTCCTCAAAAGCATGCTGGATGCCTGCAGTACATACGGTCCTGTACTGCGGGAAGCGCGGATGCAGGCCAACGAATCGACCGCCAGACAGCAAGAGGTGTTCCCGATACAATGGTCCTTGGACTCCAGCCGTGTCGACAGCCTCTTTTTCCTGGGGTACCAGGCCGTCCGCAAGAAAAGCGGGGTGACCGGCATCGACATCCTGCAGTTCGACCGCAGTCGTCCCTTCGCCAGGAACATTCCCTACTACAATTATTTTCCGCCGAATCTGGAGGTGAAGAAACCGCTGGCTTACCTCTTGCCGCAAGCCTGGGCAGAAGTAGCCGAACGGATGAAACTCAACAACATTGAAATGTACCGGTTGAAAAAGGACACGGTTTTGAAGGCCGCCGTCTATTATATCCGCCAATTCAACACCGGCAAAACCGCCTACGAAGGACATTATCTCCACAGTCAGGTAAAGGTGGAAAGCGACACCCAGCACATTCAGTGCTTTGAAGGCGATTACCTGATCTTTTGCAACCAGGCCTCTAACCGCTATATCATCGAAACACTGGAACCTCAGGCACCGGACGCCTTCTTTGCCTGGAATTTCTTTGATGAAATTCTGCAGCAGAAAGAATGGTTTTCCGACTATTTATGGGATGAGGAAGCCGGCAAGATCCTGAATGAAAACGATGCACTAAAGCAGGAATTTGAGGCCAAAAAGGCCTCTGACAGCAGCTTTGCCTCCAATGCCTGGGCCATGTACAGCTGGATCTTTGAACGTTCACAATGGCATGAACCCAGTCATCTCCGTTACCCGGTACTCCGCCTGGACATGCCCTTGCCGGGAAAATCCTTGATGAAAGCCAGCGATTAAAATACAACAAGCTGATATTCAATATTATTTAGCAACAAACGGCTGGAGAATAGAATTTTTTCGCATCTTTGCCGCCCCAATGGTTCGGAGACCTGCGGGGATTAATTAAAAAAATACAATATGCCAACAAAAATCAGATTACAACGTCATGGAAAGAAAGGCAAGCCTTTTTTCCATATTGTGGTGGCAGATGGTCGTGCTCCGAGAGATGGACGTTTCATCGAAAGGATCGGTTCCTATAACCCGATCTCCAATCCGGCTACAATCGATATTGATACCGATCGTGCTGCCGACTGGATGATGAAAGGTGCTCAGCCTACTGACACGACCCGCGCTATCCTCAGTTACAAAGGTGTCCTCTACCGGGTGCATCTGAACAAAGGAGTGGAAAAGGGCAAACTCACCCAGGAGCAGGCCGATGCAAAATTCGAAGCATGGCTCCAGGAAAAAGCCGGCAAAATCGAATCGAAGAAAAAGAAGATTGCCGACAGCAAGAACAGTGTCCTCAGCACCCGTCTTGAGAACGAAGCAAAAGTAAACGCTGCGCGACTCGAAGAGCGCAAGCGCAAAGAGGCGGAAGCCACCCTGGCAGCCAATGCGGCCGTTGCAGCAAGTGCCGAAGAAGCGCCCGCTTCTGAAGACGAAGCGGCTCCTGCAGAGGGAGAA
This sequence comes from Bacteroidia bacterium, assembly GCA_016788185.1. Classification (GTDB taxonomy): domain Bacteria; phylum Bacteroidota; class Bacteroidia; order AKYH767-A; family OLB10; genus JAJTFW01. The sequence continues at coordinate 1,552 of JAEUTF010000250.1, forward strand.
GCACCCGCTGAAGCATAATAACATTCCCTGTTATAGAAGGCTGTCGCTCCTTGTGGCAGCCTTCTTTCTTTATATATTTACGCCAATGACGAATCTACATCCGGAGCATTTTCAACTCGGTACACTTATCCGCACCCACGGTGTGAAAGGTGATCTGATTGCTGCCCTTGAATCGGATAGCCCGGGCCGTTATAAACAGCTGAAACTGGTTTACCTGGAAGTGGACGACGTGCTGAAAGAATACAATGTCACCAAAATCAGCATCCGGGAAAAGGAACGCTCCGCCACCCTCCACCTTCAGGGCATTGAGGACATGAGTACCGCCGAAAACTACCTGAAGCACAGACTTTTTCTGCCACTCTCCTCCTTACCCAAATTAAGGGGGAAGAAATTCTATTTTCATGAAGTACTCGGATTTGAAGTCGTTGACAAACGTCTCGGAAAACTGGGTCCTGTCACCACCATCTACGACCGTGCCGAACAGCCGGTGCTGGAATTTGAACACCAGGGCCACAAAGCCCTGTTTCCGGTACACGACAAACTGATTGTTAAAATTGACCGTGAAGCCCGTGAATTCCACGTGCAATTGCCGGAAGGCTTACTGGATATTTACCTGGAGGAGTAGCCGGTTTATACCAGACAAACGTTACCGGGAACAGGCTGTAAAAGGTTTATTTCAGCAGCACAAATTCGAAGTCGCCGTACTTCAGAAAATTAACCGCCTTATTTTCCGAACCGCAATGCTCACACACCGGATGAAGCACCATTTCCGTTCCGGGGTTCAGAAGTGATCGAAATTGCATCCCGCCTTTCTGATCCTTCCTATGCCGGCCTGCAATATAGCGGACTGCATCAAAGGCCATGTAGGCCTGAGGCATAGGATCCGTGTGGTATTCGGCAATAAAGCGTTTACGAAACGCAAGCACATCGGCCGATCTGACATCCACATAGGTGCCGTTGAAAATGATGGTTTCAAACTCCTTCATCTGTTCCGGATCCACCGAATCAAACGTCTCCCAGGAAGGCAAACCACACAGCATAAACGTGTACTCACTTTTCAGTTCCGAGAGCTTATTCAGCAATGAAGAAAGAAAGGATTCATCGGAAGTCGGAATCATCAGGAGATTCCTTTTGCCTTTCACCAGTTTTGATTTCAGGCCATTGAGTCCCCCGTTTTTAAAATTGAACAGGGAACAATGGCCCGGCTTTCCGCTCACACTGTCAATTACTCCGGCAAAGAGCGCTGCAATATCGTTTTCTTTCCGCTGTTCACGGTAAACGGCAATAAAATTGGAAGCCGGGTATTTTGCAGCGATAAACGCTGCGGTTTGACGGATCTGCGTGCTGTTACTCGGACTGAGCAGATGCAGCAGCGGGTATTTCTCCAGCCATTGCGTATTGCTGGCTGAAAAAATATAGACCGGTTTCTTCCAGCGCAAGGTGGCGCCCGCCAGTACCTGGGTAAAGCCCGAAGGCAAAAAGGAAACGATGGCATCCGACTGATCGGCTTTCAGTGTATTGATCAGCGTGACGGTGGATATGGAATCGAAACCAGCATCCACGACTCTAAACTGCACCTCAACATTTTCCCTTTTCAGGGTATCTCTGGCGACCAAAGCGCCTTCGTAAAAATGCAGGGCCTGAAGGGCTTCATGCAAAATGAGGGGATTGGTTTCCGGCGCGGTGTCGTTCTGAAAATGCTCTTCCAGCTTTAGGGGAAGCAAGAGGGTGATGTGTAGCTTATCGGCCTTTTTTTCCTGTTTCACCAGGGTGTCACGGACCTGCGACAGGGTGTCGGTCTTCACCGGTACCGGCCCCTGAACGGTCTTTACCGGAGGCGCCGCCTTCCTGGAAGTGCCGCAGGAATACATGAGGACAAGGACCGCCCAGAACAGCAGCTTGCTCCGGAGTAATTTCTTCATTCCCATTCAATGGTAGCAGGCGGCTTCGAGCTGATATCGTATACCACCCTGTTTACACCTTTAACTTTATTGATGATCTCGTTTGAGATTT
>JAEUTF010000252.1 GCA_016788185.1 Bacteroidia bacterium
AAAGTGGTGCTGTTCATCGACGGACAGGAGATGAACGAAAGCCTGTACTCCACCCTGCAGTTCGGCAACCACTATCCCATCGATCACATCGAACGCATTGAAATCATCCGCGGACCGGGATCGGCCCTGCACGGAGGCTTCGCCGCCTATGCGGTCATCAACATCATCACGCGTACCCCGAAAAACGGAAGGGAACTTTCCGCCACCGCCTACAGTAGCAGAACCGCCGAAGCGGCGGCCCGCCAGAGCATGGGGCTCTACCTCGGCCAAAATTTCAGTAAAGGATCCTATGCCGTCAAAATAAACGGCAGCGAAACGCAGCGCAGTCACCGGGAATACCGCGATGTATACGGCGGCTCCTACGACATGCGCAACAACAGCCGTATCCGTAACCTCTTCCTCAACGCAGGCGGACAAATCGGCGGCTTGCAGCTGCGCCTGCTAAGCGACAACTATACCCTGCAAAGCCGCGACGAATACGTGGAATCGGCGGGCAGTCCCCATCTGATGCAGTTCACCCAGCAATCGTTCGAAGCGAAATACGAATGGACGAAAAATGAGAAACTGAAAATCATTCCCCGCTTCCGCTTCAGCTACCAGAATCCCTGGAGCACCCCTAAAAAATACCTTGACGAGGATCCGGAACCCTTCCGCATCAACAGCCTCGGTTACCTGGCATCCATCAACGGCTCCTACAATGCCGGTCCGAAGCTGAACCTCTCGGGCGGCGGCAGCTGGCAGCTCGACCACTCCCGGAAAATGCTGGAAGGAGAGGTGTTTCAGACGACCGGCACCTCCACGCTGATCAATGAAAACGCGGCGGTTTTCGGACAGCTGCTCTACGCCGCCGCCTGGGCCAACCTCATCGCCGGTGTACGTTTCAATTTCAACCGGCGCTATGAAAATGCCATCGTACCCCGCCTGGGCCTCACCCGGGAGTTCCGTCATTTTCACTTCAAAGCACTTTACAGCCGGGCTTTCCGCGCACCCAGCACCCAAAACATCGACCTCTCGGAAAACATACAGCCCGAATACACCGATGTATATGAACTGGAAGGAGGGGTGAAAATCAGCGATGCCGCTTACCTGACACTGAACGCCTTTCAGATTATTTCCAGCGACCCGATTGTGTATTTCGTTGATACCGTTACTAACACCGACGCCTACACCAATCTCAGCTCCAGCGGCACCAGGGGTCTGGAACTGATCTTCCAGTACCGCAGGAACAGACTCGGCCTCGACCTGAACGGCTCCTATTACCATGCCCGCGACGGCGCCGGACTTGGTTTGTACCAGGTACCCGGAGAGGATGGCATCCACCTGGGCCTGGCCACCTATAAGGCCAATGCCGCCGTCCGCTATGCGATCAGCAGCAGCCTTCTCATCGGACTTCAGTACACCTGGCTGTCTTCCCGCTACGGCATCAGTGCGGTGGATGAAACCACGGAAGCACCCGTCTACACCCGCTATCCCTCCATGAACCTGGTCAATGCGCATCTAGATTACCGCTTCCGGAAACTGAAAGGGCTGAGCGTACGCTTCAGCGTGCGCAACATACTGGATGAGGAAGAACTCTTCATCCAGCCTTATAACAGCCAGCATGCACCTCTCCCCGGCATGGACCGGGAGTTCCAGCTCCGCATCAGCTACCAGAACTTCTGAAAAAGCAGAAAAATAAATCCGCCCGAAATGTTACGCACCCTCCTTCGCAGATTCAGCATGCTGCTCCTCAGCCTGCTGCTGCTTTGCAGTGCGGGGAACAATTATCTGCAGGACGACGGGAGTACGGATGAAAACACCCTCAAGGCGCTTTTTATTTACAATTTCACGAAACAGATTGAGTGGCCTTCCGCTTCCCTCCAGGGCACACGCTTCATCATCAGCATTTACGGCAGCAGCCCGGTGAAGGACAAGCTGCAACTGGTGATGAAAGGCCGGCGGATTTTTGACAAGAACGTTGAGATCAAAGAAATCAGCCGACCCGAAGACATTAGCGGCAGCCACATCCTCTTTATCCCCAAAGGCTCCGGCCATAAACTCTCGATTTTTCTTGAAGCCTATGCCGACAAGGGTGTTCTCATCATCACCGAAGAAAAAGGCATGACCAACAGGGGCGCCGGCATCAATATCATTGAAAAAGACAGCCGCCTTCGCTTTGAGCTGAACGACGGCGCGCTGAAGAAACAAGGCCTCAAGGTCAGCAACCAGCTTTACAATCTTGCCATTAACATTCGATCATAAACATGAAACAACAAAGGGCTTTTAAGAAAATTGACCGGAAAATCTACATTGTATTTTTCGTGGTGATTGCCATTGCCATCATCAACGCGGTGATCAGTACCTACACCATCCGCAACAGCCACAGCATTACCAGTGAGCTGGTCAACAACACCAATCCATCCCTCAACAGCCTGGCGCGTTTCAACCTGCTGGTCACCCGCTCGCGGATGCTGGCCACGAACTGGGTGTACCTGCCCAATAACCAGGCCGACAAAGACAGCCTGCGCGCGCTGAACAACCAGACTTACATTGAACTCCGGGGCCGGATGAAGGGCCTCATGAGCCATTGGAAAGACAGCCAGGACAAAGCAAAAATGGATCAGCTTTTTACCGAGTACGATGAACTGACGGCCTATCATGCCCAGATCATGCGCCTGCTCATCACCTTTGACGACTACCAGGACCCCACGAAACGATTTGCCGCCGAAGAAATTCTGGAAAGAGAAATACTGCCCCGCTCCGAACACATCACCGAAGCGCTGAAGGACATCATGACCAAGCGCTCTGAGATGGCCTCCCAGCAGCAGGACCGCATGCTTTACAGCTTCAACACCCTCATGGTGCTGGTCCTCGGCATCGCCCTGCTCATCATCTGCTCCATCCTCTTTGCCGCCTTTGTCATCAGCCGCACCATCATCCTGCCCGTCCTCACGGTACGCAGCATCATCATGCAGATGGGCCGCGGCGAGTTGCCCGAGCTGCGCATGAAATTTCCCAAGAACGCCGTCGGGGAGATGATGCAGGCGCTGCGTTTCATGGTGGACGGATTCCGCCAGACCTCCACCTTCGTGGAAGAAATCGGAAAAGGAAATCTCCAGCATCCCTACAAGCCACTCAGTGCAAACGACGTGCAGGGCCATGCACTGCTGCGCATGCGCAATCAGCTGAAAGAAGCCTATGAGGTGGAAGCACGCAGGGCCTGGCTGGCCGAAGGGCTGGCCGAGCTCAACGAGATCATGCGCTCGAACCAGGATGACTTCAACAAGCTCCTCGACAACATCGTGGACAACATCGTGGACCGCATCGGCGTACAGCAGGCCGCCATTTTTCTCCTGCACAACGACGATATGAATGATCTTCATATTCAGCTGGGCGCCTATTTCGCCCTCAACCATAAAATTCTCAACAGCCGGCGCTATGAGCTCAAGGAAGGGCTCATCGGACAAGCCATCGCCTCCAACAAAATCATCGCCCTCGACGAAGTCAACGATCCCTATTTCACCATCGACACCGGCATCGGCGAATCCAAATCCTGCAGCATCATCATCATACCGCTGGTCACCAGCGGAAAAGTAGTGGGCGCCATCGAGGTGGCTTCCATGAAACCCTTCGACAGTGCGCAACGCGAAATGCTGGAGAAGATGGCGGAACCGGTAGCCGCGAGTCTGTTCAGTCTCCGGGCCAACCTCATCACCTCCCAGTTGCTGGAAGAGTCGCGCAAGCAGGCCGACGAGCTGGCTTACCAGGAACAGGAATTGCGCAAGATCAACGACGAACTCACCAAGCAATCGCAATTGCTGCGCCAATCGGAAGAAGAGCTGAAATCGCAGCAGGAGGAGCTCAAGCAGATGAACATCGAGCTGCAGGAAAAAGCCCAGTTGCTGCAGGAGCAGAACATTGAAATTGAAGATGCGCGGCAGAGCCTGGTGTTCAAAGCCGCACAGCTGGAACAGAGCAACAAATACAAATCCTCCTTCCTGGCTAACATGAGCCACGAGCTGCGCACGCCGCTCAACAGCATCCTCATCCTGGCCAAGCTGCTCAGCAACAACAAAAACAAAAGCCTCAGCGAAAAAGAAATCGAGCATGCCAACATCATCCACAAATCGGGCAGCGATTTGCTCAACCTGATCAACGACATCCTCGACCTCAGCAAAATCGAAGCGGGCAAAGTGGAATACCAGAACGAACGATTCAACCTGAAACTGCTCGCCGACGACATTCACCTGCTCTTCCGTGAGTACGCCCACGAAAAGAAAATCAATTTCAAAGTCAGCCTGAGCGACACGGAGCTCTTTGTACATACCGACAAAATGCGGCTCGAGCAGGTGGTGAAAAACCTGCTGTCGAACGCCTTTAAGTTCACGCCCGAAAACGGCACCGTGGAACTGCTGGCGGGCTATGCACCGGCCGATGCGATTTTTAAGGAGAAGAGCTTGCTGCAATCCGACCGGGTCATCAGCATTTCGGTGAAGGACTCGGGCATCGGCATTCCGGAAGACAAGCAGAAGCAGGTTTTTGAAGCCTTTCAGCAGGCCGACGGATCCACCAGCCGGAGGTTTGGCGGAACCGGACTGGGACTGGCCATCTGCAAAGAACTGGTGCACATGATGGGCGGCGAAATCGCCCTCGAGAGCATTGAACATGCCGGCAGCACCTTTACCGTGTATTTGCCCGGTGAAGGAATCCCGGTGACGGAAGAAAAGACGGGCGGTACGGTACAAACCGAAGAGAACGGCGTGAGTGAGAGCAAAGCGGAGCTGTACAACAACGACGAGATACGGGATGACCGTAACCACATCGGCGCGAACGATAAAACCATACTCATTGTAGAAGACGATTATGTGTTTGCCCGCCTGCTCATGAACCAGTGCCACCGTTTCAGCTACAAGGCTGTGATTGCCCTGCAGGGCGACCAGGGGCTCTCCTATGCCCGGCATTACCGGCCGCATGCGATCATCCTCGACCTGCGCTTGCCCGTGATGGACGGATGGACCGTATTGAAAAAACTCAAAGAAGATAAAAGCCTGCGCAACATCCCGGTACACATCATCTCCTCGCTCGACAAACGACAACTCGGTATGGAACTGGGAGCGGCCAGCTACCTGAACAAGCCGGCCGGCAAGCAGGAAATGGAAGAGCTGTTCAGGGTGATCGACCCCGGCCACGATGCCGTGAAAAAGATCCTGCTGCTGAGCGACAACAACGAAGAGATCCGCAAGGTGCTTGAAAAGCTCCGGCAAAAAGAAAAGGAAATTGAAATCAGCAATGCCCTCAGCATCGACGAATGCGCCGAGCTGGCCAGGAACCATCATTACACCGGCTTCATCCTCGGCTCCGGGAAAAACAACGAAGCGTGGCTGCGTACGGCCCGCGGCATGGAAAGTCTGCGCAACATCCCCACCGTGGTGGTGGAGCACGACAGCGACCAGGTACTCGACGAGTTGCATGCCATCATCACCCACGATCCGCTGAAGGAAAGGGCGCAGGTGCTCGACGCGGCGGAATCCTTCCTCCATCACGTGGAAAAAGGGGAAACGCATTACGCAGAAGTGAAGGACAAGATGGAAAACATGCTCAAGGGCAAGACCGTGCTGCTGGTGGACGATGATATGCGGAACATTTATTCGCTCACCAACATCCTCGAACAGGAAGGCATACAGGTGCTTTGCGCCTATGACGGCCGGCAGGCCCTGGAGCAGCTAAAGGCCAACAAACAGGTGGACCTGGTGCTGATGGACATCATGATGCCGAACATGAACGGGTACGAAGCCACACAGGAAATACGGAAAAACCCCGACTGGGAATTGCTTCCGGTGATTGCCGTTACGGCCAAGGCGATGAACGGCGACCGGGAGAAGTGCATGGAGTCGGGCGCCAGCGACTACCTGACGAAACCCGTTAACATCGACCAGCTCATCTCCCTGATGAAGGTATGGATGTATAAATGATACACGAGGGAAGCAACAGAAGATTAAAAATACTCCCGATCTGAAAACAGATTTCAATGGGCCACGGATCATTATGAAAACAAGGATTGCTGATGATCGGTTAAAATGGCTCAGCGGTGACAGCTCATCCTGCTTTAAAAAAAGAAACACATGCACAAGAAAATAAACATATTGCTGGTGGATGATCAGAAGGATCAGCTGCTGGTGCTCCGCAGCATCCTGGAAGAAGAGAACCGGCATTTTATAGCGGCCCACAGCGGGGCGGAGGCCCTCCTGCTCTGCGAGCTTGAAAAAATCGACCTCGTCCTGCTCGACTATTGCCTCGGCGACATGAACGGCCTGGAGGTGGCCCGCGCCCTGCGCTCGAAGAAGAGCACGGCCCATATTCCCATTGTCATGGTCACCGGCATCGCCCCCGAGGAGCATCCTACCTTTGAAGATTTTGAGTGGTGCACCATCGACCTCCTGTGCAAACCCCTTGATCCGGAGGAAACCCGCGCCAAGGTGTACCTGTACGAAGAGCTGGCCGCCCTGCGCAAGCAGGTCAATGCCGCGCGCGGTTTCTACCCCTGAGCTGCAGCGGTTCCGGCGAAGACCTGAAAATCCCGTTTGCGCTGCAGACGGGATTTTTTTTATCTTTAAGGTTCCAAGCCAAAACCATGAAACCAGTTTACCCATTTTACCTTTGTTTTCTTTTTCTCTCCTTACAGCTGCACGGGCAGGAAGGACACCGCATGGGAGCCTCCGAAAACGCCCTGATTCCCGCCTACATGAACAGCCGCGGCCCGGGCCTGCACACCGCTTCGGTAACGCCGCCTGTTAGTCCGGTGCGGACCATCGCCGAATGGGAAGAGCTGCAGGCGCTGGTGCTGGGCTGGAAGTCTTACCCCTCCATCCTCCGCGAAATCGTACGCGCCGCCAAAGCCGAAACGCGCGTGATCATCGTGTACGAATCGCCCGACAATTCAAGCAGCCTGACGAGCTACCTTGCCGCCGGCGGTGTCGATACGGTCAATGTCACGCTGCTCAACGCGCCGCTCAACTCGGTATGGTCGCGCGATTACGGCCCCTGGAGCGCCTACACCAACGACGTGGATACGCTCATCACCATCGACTGGATTTACAACCGGCCGCGCCCCGAAGACGACGCGGTGCCGCAGGTCATTTCCAACTTCATCGGCACGCCTTTTTACGAAACCAGCGCCAGTCCGCTCGACCTGGTACATACCGGCGGCAATTTCATGACCGACGGATTCGGCACCGGTTTCAGCTCCAACCTGGTGCTCACCGAAAACTCGCCGGCCGGCGGCTTCGGCATCAACCACAGTGTCGCCGAAGTGGATTCCATCATGCAGCTCTTCATGGGCATCCAGCGCTACATCAAAATGAACACCCTGCCCTACGACGTGATCCACCACATCGACATGCACATGAAGCTGCTCGACGAGGAGACGCTGCTCATGGGACAATATCCGCCCGGCGTCGCCGACGGACCGCAGATTGAAGCCAACCTTTTGTATGTGCTCAACAATTTCAATTCGGTGTACGGCACACCGTACAAAGTGCTGCGCATCCCGATGCCCGACGACAACAACCTCTACCCCAACAACGGCGGCGATTACTACACCTATACCAACAGTTCCTTCATCAACAAGACAGTCATTCTGCCCGTGTACGGCATTCCCGAGGACAGTATCGCCATCAATACCTACCGTGAAAACCTGCCCGGCTACACCATTGCGCCCATCAACTGCAGCGGCATGATCGGCGCCCTCGGCGCGCTGCACTGCATCACCAAGGAAGTTGGCACCGACGAACCGCTGCTCATCAGCCACCAGGCTTTGCCCAATACGACGGATACCCTCAACGGTTATCTCGTCAACGCGCGCATTCAGCACCGAAGCGGCCTCCTCAACGCCTTCCTGTACTGGAGGACCGACACCCTGCAGCCCTGGCAGCAGGTCATTCTGTTCCCTGCCGGACCCTCGCTCTACTGGATCGGTTTCATTCCGCCACAGCCTGCCGGTACCCGTGTTTACTATTACATTGAAGCCACCTCCACCACCGGAAAGACCCAGGTGCGGCCCATGCCGGCCCCGGCGGGCTACTGGAAATTTGATGTGACGGGCACTACGGCCCTCGCCGAACTCAGCGACGAAGAACTTCTGCCGCCCGTCTTTCCGAATCCCTGCTCGGCCATTACCTGCGTGCCGGTGCAGCTCCCCTTTGCAACGAAAGCCAGGATTACGCTGCTAGACGCCAGCGGAAGGACGCTGCGCATCCTGCACGATGCACCCTTAGCGGCCGGTCCCCACCGCTTCTTTCTCGACGCGGCCCTGCTGGAAGACGGACTGTACCTGGTGCAGATGCAGATAGAAGATCGCCGTATTTCGCAAAAACTCATGGTGCGGCATTGATACTATTTTCCCGGAAACAAATCCTGAAAGATCACGATCCCTCGTGATGATCGGCGGCCCGCTGACCGACATCCGTCCCGGATCCATAAAAACAGCATAGGGCGGAGCGTACACCACCGCTTTGATTCCAGTTTCCTGAAAAAACCCAAACGGAACTTACAGCTTTATAAGCCTTTTCACCCACACCCTTTCACCGGCCGTAATTTTCAACATGCAAATGCCGGGCGACAGCCCCTGAAGCATCAGGTGTTCTGAGTCCTGTATTATACTGAACGGTAACTCACGGCCCGCCATATCCATACATTGCACCTGAACGCGTTCTTCCAAAACAAGATCCGTAAACCGGATGGTAAAATCGCCGGAGGAGGGATTTGGATACACCTGCAGACCGTCGGAGTCAGCCGTGGTTTCTTCAGTGCGACAGGGCACCGTAACCAACACCGGCGCCGAGGTTCTGGAGCAGCCGAATTTATTCGTCACATTTACTTTATAATTACCAGCCACTTTGGCCATAAAGGCGGACGATGTAGCACCTGGCAGGGCATTCGCCCCTTTCCACCAGGAATAGGTATAGGCGTTACCGGTATTAGCCTGCAATACGACGCTATCGCCGGTGCAGAAACTCAGCGCTCCGCCCGGGGTGATTTGCGCTGTCGGTTTGGATTTAACGGTCAGGCTGATGCCGGACGAAACGGAGGTTCCGCAGGCATTGGTCAAGGACACGGTATAGGTGCCGGCCGTTCCCGCTGTCAGGACCGAATCCACCGCGGCGCCCAGAGAAACTCCGTCCCGGAACCATTGATAGGTATAATTGCCGCTTACGGCTTTCAGGTTAAGCGTGCTTCCCGCGCACACCTGGGGATACTGGGTCGCACGGATGGTGGCTACGGGAATTGATAAGGCCGACAGCACCGCAGGGGGATTGCTGACCGCAGTGCATCCGTTGGAGGACGTTACTCTA
>JAEUTF010000261.1 GCA_016788185.1 Bacteroidia bacterium
GGCATCGACAAGGAATCCGGGCACATGAACGTTGCTTTCCAGATTCTTCTTCCCGGTATAGACTTTGACCTTTCACGCGGCGGTCGCGGACCTTCGCACGACTGGTTCTTCTTCAGCTGCTACAACACCGAACAGGCCAACACACTGCTGGAAGTAAACGCCTCTCAGAAGGACAAAGACTTTATCATGGCGGTAAACTGGAAGAAATGCGAGGAATATGCGAAAGCCGGTAAAGGGAAGAAACTCCCCGTGAAATATGCGCACAACATTTACAGCGACGAATCACACACGGCCACTTCCACCATGATCAACGAAGTACTGACTCTTGACCCGAAAGAGCTGAAAGACATTGTATATTTCATGCCTTGCCCGAAATCACCGCACGGCTGTGACGTGGATCCTACCGGTAAATACATTGTAGGTTCCGGCAAACTGGCCGCCCTGATTCCTGTTTTTTCGTTTGACAAGATGATCAAAGCGATCAATGACAAAACGTTCGAAGCTGAATACGACGGTATTCCGGTGCTGAAATACGATGCCGTCCTGCATGGCGAAGTGCAGAAACCCGGCCTCGGACCGCTCCACACCGAATTTGACGGCAAAGGATTTGCCTATACCTCCTTCTTCGTGTCCTCTGAAATCGTGAAATGGGACATTGAAAAGCTGACAGTGGTTGACCGCGTGCCGACCTATTATTCCATTGGTCACCTCAGCATACCCGGCGGCCCCACCAAGAAACCACATGGGAAATATGTGATTGCCTACAACAAAATCACCAAAGACCGCTACCTTCCTACCGGTCCCGAGTTAACGCAATCTGCCCAGCTCTATGATATATCAGGTGAAAAAATGAAACTCCTTCTTGATTTCCCGACAGTGGGTGAGCCACACTACGCCGAAGCCATTCCCGCTTCACTCGTGGCGCCGAACTCCGTGAAGATTTTCAAGATAGAAGACAACAAACATCCTTATGCCACCAAGAGCGAGAAAGACGCCCGCGTGGTACGTGAAGGCAACAAAGTACACGTGTACATGACTTCCATCCGTTCACACTTCGTTCCGGATAACATTGAAGGGGTCCGCATAGGTGATGAGGTGTATTTCCACGTCACCAACCTTGAACAGGACTGGGACGTACCGCATGGCTTCGCCGTAAAAGGCGCAGGCAATGCTGAATTGCTCATCATGCCCGGTGAAACCGCTACACTGAAATGGGTACCGGACCGCGTGGGTGTTCAGCCGATTTATTGCACCGATTTCTGTTCCGCCCTCCACCAGGAGATGCAAGGTTATGTCAGGATTTCCCCTGCAGGATCAGGCACCCCGTTGAAATGGAGCACCGGCGAAACCCCTGAAGCAGGTTTACCCGAGGCTGGCAAGTAAAGCGTACCTAAAGTGTTCTTCAAAAAGGGGTCGTTCAGACCCTAAACGTAAAGTCGCATTTTATACAGGGAGGGTTGTGATGTGTCCCTCCCTGTGTAAAATACGCAAAATGAATTGCCCCAAGGAGTTGACGAATGACCCCTCTTGAGGAAAAACAACAAACTATGAAACCGATTTCCAGAATAGTACTCGCCCTTGCCTCCCTCTCCCTGATTTCCACGTACTTTTTACCACTTTGGCAAATACAACTTTGGGCACCGCAATACCCCGAAGGTCTGAACATGAAAATCTGGCACAATCATCTGAGCGGTGCTTTCGATATCATCAATGGCCTCAACCATTACATCGGCATGAAGCTGATTAAAGAAGAAATGTTTCCGGAACTCGGATACATCGGGATTCTCATCGGTATATACATAGCCATCGGTTTACTGGCCGCCATCAGTGGCAAGAAATTACTGCTGAAAGTTTTTATCCTGACCGGCCTCCTGTATGGAGTGGCCGCCCTGTATGACTTCTACCAGTGGGGTTATGATTATGGCCACAACCTTGATCCGAACGCCGCCATCAAAGTACCGGGCATGTCGTATCAACCTCCTGTGGTGGGCTATAAAAACCTGCTCAACTTTACCGCCTATTCCGGACCGGACAAAGGAGGATGGGTCATTATTTCGGCGAGTCTGATCGCCATCCTGATTCTCTTCTTTGAGTTCAGAAATTCCCGTCCAAAAAATCAAACGAAATCCGGCGCCGGCAAAATGGCCGCTGCCGCCGCCCTGCTGGCTGTATTTCTGTTTTCCTCCTGCTCCTCCGGCGGTCCTGTACCCATCCGTATCGGGAAAGACGAATGCAGTCATTGTAAAATGACCATCACGGATCAGAAATTCGGGGCGGAAGCCATTACCAAAACCAACAAGGTATTCAAATTCGACGATGTGAATTGCCTCGTTAATTACATGAACGGCGACAAGAACTTCACCGGTCAGGTGAAGGATATCTATATTGTAGACTTTGTGAAGGCAGGTTCGTTTGTAGCCGCCGGCACCGCCTTTTTTCTGCATGCGGAAGATATCAAAAGTCCGATGGGCGGATCGGTTGCCGCTTTTTCAAGTGAAGCCGACAGGAAGACCGTTCAGCAGGAATTCAGTTCCGCAGAACCCATGACCTGGGAAAAAGTACGATCCCTGTATTAATTCTGTTCGTCCAGCCGGGTATGCCCATAAAAAAACTTTTGATTCTGTTCCTGGCGCTGAGTCCGCTTTGTTCCTTTGCCGGCGTGCTGCGCTGTGGAAACGGAACGGACATCCGTTCCCTGCAATCCGGCATCCACCAGGTACCGGCGGGTGATACCCTTTTGATAGCCCCTGGGACGTACAAACAGGGAAATCTTTTCATCCGTAAATCCTTAACGCTCCTCGCGGAAGGGAAGGTGGTACTCGACGGGGAAATGAAAGATGAAATCATCACCGTTTTCAGTCCGCACGTCCGCATCAAAGGCTTTACCATCATCAACAGCGGCAACCTCAGTACAAAGGACCTGGCCGGCATAAAAGTTCTGGCCACGCGGGATGTATTCATCGAAAACAATACCCTTTACAAATGCACCTTCGGTATCTACCTGTCGAACACAAGAAATTGTTATATACGACACAATAAAATTTCCGGCGATGCGCTGGCCGACCAGAGCATCGGCAACGGCATACATGTCTGGAAAGCCGACAGCGCGATCATCGAAAACAACGAATCTACAGGTCAACGCGACGGTATTTACTTTGAATTTGTGACCAACTCGCAGATCCGGAACAATCAATCGCATCACAACTTTCGGTACGGACTGCACTTTATGTTCTCACACAGCAACACCTATACCTCGAATGAGTTCCGCGAAAACGGCGCAGGCGTGGCCGTCATGTATTCGCATCATGTAAAAATGCACAACAATGTATTTGATCACAACTGGGGCCCCAGTTCGTACGGTATACTGCTTAAGGACATTACCGACAGTGAAGTGCTTGACAACCGCTTTGAGAACAACTCTGCAGGAATCTATATGGAAGGCAGTAACCGGATTAAAATGGAGCGCAATGATTTTCTGAATAACGGCTGGGCACTACGCATTCAGGCCAGCTGCACCGACAATGTGGTCAGCCACAACAACTTCAGCGGAAACACTTTTGACGTATCCACCAACGGAGAAACACAGCTCAACAGCTTTAACCACAACTACTGGGATAAATACGAAGGCTATGATCTGAACAAAGACGGTAAAGGCGACATTCCATACCGTCCGGTCAGTTTGTTTTCGATGATTGTGGAGCAACTCCCTCCGGGTCTGCTCCTGTTGAGAAGCTTCATGGTTTACCTGCTGGATAAAGCAGAAAAAATCATCCCTTCGCTGACACCCACCAACCTGATGGATGAACAACCGGCAATGAAATTCATACCACACCCGTCCGGCGTATCCGCTTTTAGCACGTTAGACCGAATAAAAAATAACTTAACCATTAATACCTGATATCATGAAAAAAAACATCTTCTCAGTCTTTGGAGTTGCCCTGGCAATCTCCTCTATCACCTTGCTCAGCAGTTGCGGCGACGGAAGCGCACCGGAAGCCGAAGGCACTGCCACGGAGTCCGCTGAAGAAAACGCAATGACCGGTCAGTCCGGAGTACAGGATGACGAATCGATGAAAGACATTGTTAAAGTAGCCGTTGGCAGCAAGGATCACACCACACTGGTAGCCGCCCTTCAGGCCGCCGAGTACGTGGATGTACTGGCCAATGCCGGACCTTTTACCGTTTTTGCACCCACCAACGATGCTTTCGCAAAATTACCCGCCGGTACGGTGGAAAACCTGGTGAAACCGGAAAACAAGGCTACCTTGCGTGACATTCTCGAATACCATGTGGCGGTGGCTGTTTACAAACCTGAAATGCTGCGTGACGGACAGGTCATCAACATGGCGAACATGGGCAACATCACCATCAATGTAAAAGATGGGAAGATCACCGTGAACGGGAAAGCCAATGTCATCGCCACCGTATACGCCTCCAACGGGGTGATACACGTTGTGGACAATGTACTTTTAGAAGAAAAGAAAAAGTGATTTCGGTAGAAAACATCAATAAATCATTTGGCAGGATTAAAGTCCTGGACCAATTAAGCCTTGAACTCGGCGGGGGCCGGTCAGTTGCACTGATCGGCCCCAACGGGTCGGGGAAAACCACCCTGATCAAATGCCTGCTCGGACTGGCCATTCCCGACAGCGGGAGCATCCGCGTGAACGGCATCGAAGTAAAAGGCGCCTGGCAGTACCGAAGCAACATCGGCTATATGCCGCAGATCGGCAGATATCCCGACAACATAACGGTCATGCAGTTACTTGAAATGATCAGGGAAATCAGGAAAGGCACCTACGACCACATGGACGAAGACCTGCTGGAAGCCTTTCAGGTCAGGAATTTCGGCAACAAAACCATGCGTTCGCTGAGCGGTGGCACCAGACAGAAAGTGAGCGCCTGCCTGGCCTTTCTCTTTGATCCTCAGATTCTGATTCTGGATGAACCTACGGCCGGCCTCGATCCGGTGTCGGTTGAAATCCTGAAGGAAAAAGTAAAGGAAGAGCAAAGGAAAGGAAAACTCATCCTCATCACCTCCCATATCCTGAGCGACCTGGAAGACCTGGCGGAAGAAGTCATCTTCATCAACGAAGGCAGAATGGTCTTTTTTAAGACCGTGGATCAACTTAAAAATGAAACCGGATCGGTCAACCTTTCAAAAGCCATCGCCATGATCATGCAGGAGCAAAATATGCTCTCCTGAAAGATTCAGCACTATGTTTAACCGTCTCCACCCCCAAGGACCACTACCCGAACCGCGTCAGCCGCTGGTGATCACCGGAACTGCAAAATCCGTAGATTTGCCGGGTACCATGATTTCCGAAAAAACTGTTCACACCCTGCATCCGAAACAGCACATCATGATCCGATTGCTGAAGTATGTCCTGCTCGACATACTGAAGAACAGGATGATGGTGTTTTACACCCTCTTCCTGCTGGCGGTTTCTTTCGGGCTGTTTACCATGAGCGGCGATCCGGTGAAAGGTCTCGCCAGTTTGCTGAACATTGTTCTGATGGTAACGCCCCTCCTCAGCATCATCTTTGCCACCATTTATTTTTACAATTCGTACGAATTCATTGAATTGCTTTCCTCCCAGCCCATCCGCAGAAACACCATTCTGTTCAGCCAGTACTTCGGCCTTTGCATTTCCCTGCTCCTTTCCCTCCTCCTTGGCGTTGGAATTCCGGTATTGATCTTCGCGCCGCTCAAACAAGGATTGATTCTGCTGGCCGCAGCCGGAGGACTGACCATGTCCTTTGTTTCACTGGCATTGCTTTCGGCGCTGCTTACCCGCGATAAGGCGAGAGGCATCGGCCTGTCCATCCTGCTCTGGTTTTATTTTACCATCCTCTACGATGCCCTGATGCTGATGGTGATGTTTGCCTTTATCGATTACCCGATGGAATCCACTACCATGCTGATGCTTTCTTTAAACCCCATTGACCTGGCCAGGGTGGTAGTGCTCCTGCAGTTGGACATTTCCGCCCTGATGGGTTACACCGGGGCCATGATGCAGGACATCCTCGGAAAAAGCTGGGGGGTGATGGCCGCTACCGGCATCATGATCCTGTGGATTGTTCTGCCGCTGGCCATCGCGGTCAGGAAATTCAAACGCCGCGATTTATAATCTGGATTGGCCGGTCCTTCAAAAATACGGCACAAGCTCCGCTCCTTCATACGCCTTCCTTTCCTTCATCGCTTCCAGCAATGTGGCGCAGCAGATCCGAAAAAAAAACGGCGTGCTACCTGAAGGTCATTGCCCTCTGGTTTTAAACCTGCAAATTCCTTCTTCCAGAAATTTCTTATACTGCTCCGCATCCGGGGTGTAGCCGCGCGGTACCGCCAGCAATTTTCCATCGTGATCCAGCAGCACGTAATAGGGCTGCGAATTGGTCTGATAAATACGACTCTGAAGTTCACTCCAGCGGTTACCGGTCGTCTTGATTTTCTTACCGGTAAAACTGCTTACGAACTGCTGGCTTTCGGGAAGCGGGGTTTTATCGTCCACATAGAGGGAGATCAGCACATAATCATCGCTGATAAGACGGAGGATCTGTGGCTGAGACCATACATTGTCTTCCATTTTCCTGCAATTCACACAACTCCAGCCGGTGAAATCAATCATAACCGGCTTACCGGTTTGACGTGCATAAGCCATCCCCGCCTCATAATCATGGTAACAATTGAGGTTGTGAGGACAACTTTCTGCATGCGCGCTGCTGCCTTCCGAATGGCTGATCCACTCTTTATAAAATTCAGGCGGAGGAAATCCGCTGATGATGCGTAGCGGGGCACCCCAGAGACCGGGAATGAGATAGACGGTGAAAGTAAGTGCGATGATAGCAAAGATCAGCCTACCGGTACCGAGGTAGTGCATGTCACTGTCGTGTGAAAACTTCAGCTTACCCAAAAGGTACAATCCCATCAAGCCGAAAATAACAATCCACAAGGCAATGAACACTTCACGTTTGAGCAAGCCCCAGTGATAGGCCAGATCCACATTGGAAAGGAATTTAAGCGCGAGGGCCAGCTCCAGAAAACCCAGCACCACTTTCACCGAATTCAACCAGCCGCCTGATTTCGGAAGAGAGTTCAGCCAGCCCGGGAACGCGGCAAAGAGTCCAAAGGGCAAAGCCAGCGCCAATGCGAATCCGGTCATGCCCATGATGGGACCCAGGTAGGAGGATCCACGGGCGGCTTCCACCAGCAAGGTTCCGATGATGGGTCCGGTACAGGAGAAAGAAACAAGACTTAGCGTAAAGGCCATAAAGAAAATTCCGATCAGCCCTCCGCGGTCCGAAGCCTGGTCCGCCTTGTTCACCCATGAAGCCGGCACCGTAAGTTCAAAAGCTCCGAAGAAAGAAAGAGCGAAGATGAAGAAGATGACAAAAAAGAGCATGTTAAACACCACATTGCTGGCCATGGCATTGAGGGCATCCGAGCCCAGTGTAACCGTTACGAGGAAGCCCAGGATGACATAAATGAGAATAATGGAAACGGAATAAATCAGCGCATTGGCAATGCCTTTGCTACGGGTGGGACTGCGTTTCGTAAAAAAACTGACGGTCAGGGGGATCATCGGGAAAACGCAGGG
>JAEUTF010000030.1 GCA_016788185.1 Bacteroidia bacterium
CTGGCGGCATGTCCCATCCCCCAGTCAAGTACCGCATATAAAAGATGAGGAGCCTTTTTTCCCATTCATCAAAAATACTTTTTGGCTGGTTATACGGCCTGTTTTACCTTCGCAAATTAAATTTCAGCTGAAAATGCCCAAGCGAAAGCTGCAACGATTTGAAGAATTAAAGGAGTTTGAAAGAACCTTTCAATTTCCCTATCCGCTGGTTCACACGGATCACGGCCTGCGCGGCCACTGGAATGAAAAGGTTTTTGGAAATCAACATCCGCTTGTCCTGGAACTGGGTTGTGGTCGCGGAGAGTATACGGTAAGCCTTGCCCGTCATTTTCCGGAAATGAATTTTGTGGGAGTGGACATCAAAGGCGCCAGGATATGGCGGGGAGCCAAAACGATCACGGAAGAGAATATCCGAAATGCTGCATTTCTGCGGGTTCAGGTAGAGTGGTTGCCCGAGTTTTTTAAGGCGGGCGAAGTGAAGGAGATCTGGGTTACTTTTCCCGATCCCCAGCCGCAACTCTCGCGGGAAAACCGTCGCCTGACCAACCCCCGTTTCCTGGCCATGTACCGAATGCTGACGGTATCCGGAGGATTGTTTCATCTCAAGACCGATAACCGGCCGCTCTTTGATTATACGCTGGAAATGCTGGCGAAGGAACAGGGGATTCTGAAAATTTGTACCTATGATCTGTATCGCGATACTCCCGAAAACTTTAAACTCGATATTCAAACCACCTATGAGCAAAAGTTTATTTTAGAGGATTTGAATATCAACTATTTGTGTTTTCAGTGGGCCTGAGTAGTGGCGCTCCTATATTTTTTCGTTTTGCTAAAATTTAAGCTGTATAAATCCGTCTAACCTTTTAATTTTGACACAAATCAATCAGCCATGAGAAAAACACTCATTATCATCGGGTCTATCCTTGTTGTAGTATTCATTTTGTACCGCGTCTTCGCCGGCTCGTATAACAACATGGTTGAAAAGGAAGTGATGGTGGAAAACGGTTGGGCACAGGTGGAAAACGTGTACCAGCGCAGACTGGATCTTATTCCCAACCTGGTGAATACAGTGAAAGGCGCCGCCGATTTTGAGAAATCAACACTGACGGCCGTCATTGAAGCGAGGGCCAACGCCACGCAGGTTAAGGTGGACCCCAAAAACCTCAGCCCCGAACAAATGGCGAAGTTTCAGCAGGCCCAGGGTGAATTGAGCACCGCACTCGGCCGCCTGATGGTGGTGGTAGAGCAGTATCCTCAACTGAAGGCGAACCAGAATTTTCTGGAGTTGCAGGCTCAGCTGGAAGGCACCGAGAACCGCATTGCCGTTGAACGCCAAAAGTTTAACGATACGGTACAGGGCTACAACAGCTACATCCGGAAGTTTCCGCAGGTATTGCTGGCCGGAATTTACGGATTTCATCCCAAGGCGTTTTTCGCAGCCGAAAAAGGGGCTGAAAAAGCGCCCAGTGTTCAGTTTTAATACGCATGAACGCGCCGGATCTGTTTAAGTCGGCTGACCGGGAGGCCATCCGTTCTGCTGTATTTGCCGCGGAGCAGTTGACCTCCGGTGAAATCCGTGTGTACATCGATGATGAATGCAAGACCGATGTGCTGGACAGGGCTGCTTTTGTTTTTGCAGAGCTCGGTATGCAGAACACCGAACTGCGAAACGGAGTACTGATTTATATAGCGATGCGTGATCATAAGTTTGCCATCATCGGTGATGCAGGCATTCATAAACAGGTAGGTGACCCTTTCTGGAGCAAAGTCAGGGAGGAGATGGGAAATCATTTTCGTGAAGGAAAATTTACGGAGGGTATCCGGTTTGCAGTGACAGAAACCGGTAAAAAACTAAAGGAGTTTTATCCCCGTTCTGCCGCTGATATAAATGAATTGCCTGACGATATGATATTCGGTAAGGGAGATCAGGGATGAAGAGCAGACTTCTCTTTTTGCTGCTTTTCTTTTTGAGCCATGGCTTTGCCGCGGTTGAATTTCCACCATCCCCCAATCCTCCGCGCCTGGTAAATGATTTTACAGGCACGCTGAGTCCTCTTGAAAAAGAAGAACTGGAAAATGCGCTGCTCGCCTTCAACGATACCACTTCGGTGCAGATCAGCGTAGTCATCATCAGCACCTTGGATGGGTACCCCATCGAGCAGTATGCCTTCGAACTGGGAGAGAAGTGGGGCATTGGCGAGAAAAAAACCAATAACGGGGCACTCCTGCTGATTGCTTTGAGCGACCGGAAATTGTTTATAGCCACCGGCTATGGACTGGAAGGAGCTTTGCCCGATGCCTTGTCGAAGCGCATCATTGAAAACGACATTAAACCTTTTTTCAAAGAGCAGCGGTATTTTGAGGGAATAAAGGCCGGTACCGGCAAGATGATGGATGCCGTTAAAGGCGAATACAAGGATACGCCGAGAAGGAACAAGTCGAAAGACGGAATCCCGGCAGTCTTTATTATTCTGTTTGTACTGATCCTGATTTTTGTTTTTAAAATATTCAGCGTACGCCGTTATGCCATGCTCAACGATGTCCCTTTCTGGATTGCCTGGCAATTGTTGAATGCGGCCGCCGGCCGGCAAAAGGGCGGATGGAGTGATTTTAACAAGGGCAGTGGTCCCTTCTTTGGTGGATTTGGCGGCGGTGGCGGCGGAAGCAGCAGCGGCGGGTTCGGCGGATTCGGTGGCGGTAGCTTTGGTGGTGGTGGAGCAGGTGGAAGCTGGTAAAAACCGGAGCACGTCAGTCCGGCGCTCCCGAGAAAATAAGAGAAACAAATTATCGGTCAGCAGACACCCGATGGGCCAGGAGCCGGAGGGGGTAGGCCGTAAACGGAAACCGGTTTATCCTACGGGCAGTACAATCCGGAAAACAGCCCCTTCCGTACTTGCTTCATGCGCTATTTCACCGCCGTAGGCAGTCAGGATCTGATGGCTGATGCTTAAACCAAGACCCACCCCTTTTCCTGTAGGTCGTGTGGTGAAAAAAGGCAGAAAAATTTTTTCGAGATTTTCTTCCGGTATGCCGATGCCGTTATCACTGATGTGGATGATTAACTGTTGGTCGCGGTTCAGTGTCTGAATGCGGATAAGCCCTTCTTCCAATCCCGAAGCCAGGCGACGGTCCTGGATGGCTGAACCGGCGTTACGCAGCAAATTGATGATGACCCTGAAAAGATCACTGTAAACCGCAAGGGTGGTATAGGCGCTTGCTTCCAACTGCAGGTCCACCCGGATACGGTCGTCCGGCATGCTGCTCTCCCAGGCTCTCAGGCTCACGCCCACGGCATCTTCAATCACCGCATGCAGATCAACGGCTTGTTTCTCCTTGCCAAAGGCAGCCGAGTGATCGGCCATGCTGCGCACGATTTCACCGGCGCGGTGTCCGTGTTGTGAAATGCGTTTCAGGTTGTCAAGCACGTCGTTGCAGATGTCCTGCACTTCTTCATCGTTCACAGCGTCCTTGATTTCCTGAACCAGGTCGATTGAAACCGATGAAAAATTATTGACAAAGTTCAGGGGGTTCATCAACTCATGGGCCACGCCGGTGGTCAGTTGCCCAAGGGAGGCCATCTTTTCCTGGTGGATCAGCAGTTTCTGGGCTTCCTGCAATTCCTTCATGGCCAGTTCCAGTTCGAGCGATTTCTTCTCCACCTTTTTCTTTTCCTCCACAATCTGCATGGTGCGCAGTTCCACCAGTTCCTGCAGTTTCTTTTCCCTGCTTTTGTACTCATTCACCACCGCATTGTTCTGGTTGCGTAGACGGTTGATCAGTTCCTTCATCAACAAGCGGTTCATGGAAGGATGCGAGCCCAGCAGACTGAAGAAATCCTTCTCTCCGATGCGCAGGATGCAGGCATCCGTAGCTGCGGAAACGGAGGCCGTGCGCGGTGAGTTGTCGATCAGCGAGGCTTCTCCGAAGTATTCGGCAGGGCCCAGTTCGGCAAAAGTGATCTGGTCATCATGAACCCTTAGCTTTCCTTCCTCAATGATGTACATGCTTTCTCCGGCATCTCCTTTTTTAAAGAGGGGCTCATCCGCCTTTAAACGGATGCGATCGGCCACACGGGCAATGTGTTCCAGCAGACCAAGATCGGCATTCCGGAAAAGGGATGTTTTTCCCAGCACATCAAGAAGGCCCTGTCGGTCTTCTGCCAGCGGCTGAATGTTCAGATCCAGTAAATCAGCAGGTGATGGAACAATGCCGGTTTCCTTGAGCAGCAATTTAATTTCCTCCAGGTTGAGCAATTTTCCCTTGTGCCGTAACCTGTAGGCGGAATCGGTAAAATAAACATGGTTTTCCAGAAATTCTTTTTCAATGGAATACCAGTCGGCCAGTTTGATGACCTTGCCGTGCTCGAACAATTCCTGCCTTAGCGACTGGGAGATTGAAAAAAAGTCAGCCCTCCCGATGTAATCCAGGTCGGCATCCCGCATGATTTTCTGCAGCAGTCCGTTGGGCTGTGTCGTGATGTCGGTGGCCAGTATCAGTTCACGGATCAGTTGGATTTGTTCAGGGGTGTAATTGAATTCCGGAAGCCATTGCTCCGCGAAGGCCGCTCCGACCGGTTCGTTTTTCTCGTATTGGGTTGCGAATCCTGTGTCGTGAAACAGCGCCGCAGTCTTCACCACCGTGGTGGTGGTACCGTCCAGCTTTTCCAGTTCACAAAGTCTGACCGCCGACCGGATCACGTCCCTGGTATGATTGAGGTGATGGTAATAAAGGTTTCCGGGCAGATGGTTGCCCAGGTAATCGAAAACAAAATCTTCGGCGGCCTTGTAGTTCATGGGTTGGCGAATGAGCAGCGGGCGGAAAACACTCTAAAAATAAATAAAATATTCATGGCAGGAGGAGTTCGGTCAGGGTGCTTGCAACACGCCCTTTTCCGCCGGGCCTTATTATTTCTGAATCACCAGTTCCTGCATCCTGGTGTCAAAGCGCAGGTCGGATTCCTGAGCGATGCGAAGGATTTTGAAAAGAATCTCCTCGCGTTTCGAAGCAAAGATATCCATGTCGGTGGTGTTGATGAAAAAGAAGAATTGCAGCTCAATGCCTGTTTCTGTAATCTTATCCATGCGTACCGCCGGAGCGGGGTCACCGGCCACGTCGGGATGTTGCCGGAGGTACTGCATGATTTCTGCTTTAAATCTCTCGATTTTTGCAATGGGTGTTTCAAAACGGAGGGTGATTGGAAAAAGGGCTCTGATCATGTTCCTCATGCTGACGTTCTCCAGTTCGGCATCGATCATTTTTTTGTTCGGAACGGTCACCAGGGTTTTTTCAAGGGTACGTATCTGTGTACTGCGGAAACCGATTTTTTCCACTTTGCCATGAACATTGCCCGCCTTCACCAGATCACCCAGTGTGAAGGGCTTGTCGAGGAAAATGGTGAAGGAGCCCAGCAGGTTTTCCAGCGTGTCTTTCGCAGCCAGCGCGATGGCGATGCCGCCGATGCCCAGTCCGGCAATCAGGGAGGCTACATTGACATGAAAAACGATGCCCAGTGAAATGAAGAAACTCAGAATCACCGCAAAAAATTTTATCGACTCCTTGAAGAAGGGCACCAGCTGATCATCGGCTTTTGAAGTGGTTAACCGGGCCCTGTGCAACAGCACAATGCCAAAGAAATCAATCAGGCGGGTCAGAATCCAAGTGAGTGAAATAATCAGACTGATCTGAAAGAATTTCCAGATGATGAAGCGCAGTCCGAAGTTTTCTTCGGAAGGAAGTTGCCAGCTTTCAGGGTAGTGTATCTGTTTGCAGGCAATGTAGATGCTGAGCAGCAGGATGAAAAGCCCGACGGGCTTTCTGAGTAAATCCTTGAGTTCCCTGACATCGACGCCGGCCGCGTAACGTTTGATGAAGCGGTAGATCAGTCCGGAAAGGTGGTTGGAGACAAATCGTTTCAAAAGCAGTCCGGCGAGGATGATGCCGCCAAACCAGAGCAGGTCCTCCACCCGGTTCTCGAATACAGTCCGGTCAAGCCAATGGGTTTCCATGTGTCAGTATTATTTTTGCCGCGCCTTTTCCGGGATGTTACAACAACTGTTTCAGTGATATTTCGTACCCGCTTGCCGTTATATCCTTTCTGTGCGGATTGATTGCGTGAATGGCGTCCAGGGCCCGGTGTATGGTGCCGGCCACGTCTGCAAAAATCCCTTCGGCGGTCAGCACCGGCGGATTGCCCATCAGGTAGGCAAAAACCCTGGCCATGCCGCAGTTTGAAATAAAATCGGGAATGACACTCAGGTGATGGTCGGCATACCGGCTGATGGGGCCGAAGAAAATTTCCGGGTCGGCAAAGGGTACATTCGCCCCGCAGGCAATCAGCTGCAGACCATTGTCGGTCAGAGCGCTGACCTGGTCGAGGGTGACCAGCCTGGAGGCCGCCGCCGGAATGAATACGTCAGCTTCCTGCTGCCAGAACAATTCGTCTATATTTTCCTCCATTTTGAAGCCGTCAAACATATTCCTGGTGCGTGAATGAAATAGCCGTACCGTTTCATCGTGTGTGAAGCCTTGCGGATTCAATACGCCACCGGCACGATCGAGGATGCCCGTCACACGCGCGCCTGCGAGGCTCAGGTAATACCCCGCGGCGGCCCCTACATTGCCCCAGCCTTGTACCAGTACCTTTTTGCCTTTGATGTCATCGCCTTTGATCTTGTAAAAATGGATGACCGACTCCGCCACTCCGTATCCTGTGATCATGTCGGCTATACGGTACGAGGATCCGGCCGGTACAAAACGGGGGTCTTCCACCAGCATGCTCACGCCGCCCTGCAATTTTTCAATGCGTTCTTCCCGTTCCCGGCCCTGGCTTTTAAAATGACCGTTCACCACGCCTTCCTGTGGATGCAAAAGGCCGAGGGCGGAAGTAACCGGAATTACTTCATGAATTTCGTCAACAAACAGATCTCCTCCCGTACCGTAGCAATTCTTGAGGAGCGGCATGGCCGCTTTGAACCATCGCTCCAGTACCTCCTGTTTCCGTGGGTCGGAAGGATCGAAGTTGATACCTGACTTGGCCCCGCCAATGGGAGGGCCGGCCACCGTAAACTTGATTTCCATTGTTTTGGCAAGTGATTCCACCTCCCTGCGGTCGAGTCCCTTGCGCATACGGGTTCCGCCGCCTGCCGCACCGCCACGAAGTGAATTGATTACGATCCAGCCACTTGCTTCGGTATAGGGATCGTTCCATTCAAATATAATTTCAGGTCTTTTCTCTTCGAATCGTTTCAGCAGTTCAAGCATTTGAATTTCTTTTTTTTTCGGTGTTGCAAAGGAATCTAATTTATGATTATCCTTTGTGGCCCGCCACCGCTAATTTGTACATGATTTTCTTCATGCCGCCGATCTGGCGGGTGATGGATCTGGCAAGTTGTTCCTGTCCCCAGGGCTGCGGGTTCAGCACACTTGCCTCCATGGTGCTCATCCCCAGCAGGTAAATCCCTCCGGCCGGATCAGGCCCCAGACAGAAGTCAAGGGGGCGGAGGCTCAGGAAGGCTTCCTCCAGGTGTTTCCTCCCGAGTTCCTCCGGGCAGGAAAAGAGACCTGTAACTTTCCGGTACCCCTGGGCAAAGGCCTTGCGAAACTGCTCTTCCATAAAAATCCCATTTGCCTGTCCGGCATCGGCATTTATTTTCGGCCATTCTTCAACGTTAGTGTCGTTGCTGTAATGTGCCATGTGCAGGCGGATAGAATCCGAAGGCAGGAGCGTGCCGAGCTTTTGGAGGATTTTATCATCCGTGCGCAGGCAGGGACTTATTCCCGCTCGTACTCCCGTAAAGACAATCAGGCAACAGCGGTTCCAGTATTCGTTCATAGCCCGGCGATCAGCGATGTTAATAGACGGCTAAGCTTTTGATCGGCGCTCTGTGCCACCGCGATGATTTCTTCCAGCGTGACCGCCTGGAGTTGATCAGGGTCGCATTCGTCGGTGAGTACGGAAACGGCGAGACAGCGCATGTTCATGTGCCGTGCCGTGATGATTTCCGGGACGGTACTCATGCCTACGGCGTCGGCGCCGATGCGACGCAGGTAACGGTATTCCGCTCTG
>JAEUTF010000060.1 GCA_016788185.1 Bacteroidia bacterium
CTACGGCAGACTCAGCCAGGCATGAACAGGATAATGATCGCTCAGTTTCACTTCCTTGGTGTGAAAAGCGTGGGTCTGGAAAGCTGAACTGTGCAGGATGTAATCGATCCTGAACTTCATCAGCAGGCTGAAATACGTATTGCCGAACCCTTCTCCCTTTTCGATGAAAGCATCTTTCATGTCCTTCTTCAGGGTCTGATAAAAATAGGAGAACGGAGTGTCGTTGAAGTCGCCGCAGAGGATTACCGGGTAAGGACTGGCTTCCATGTGCGCTTTAAGTTCGTCCACCTGACGGCTGCGGATGTTCACCGCGGTGCGTATCCTGCGCAGTATATTTTTGGTGTTTTTCAGCGATTTGTCGTGAACAAGGCTGTCGGTGTTCTCAATGAAATCGTAATCGTTTTTCTTGAAATGATTCGACTGGAGGTGAACATTGTATACCCGTATGGTGTCCTGCTGGATGACAAGGTCGGAGTACAGGCAGAAATTGGATTTCCCTTCCACGAAGAAAAGGGTGCCTTCGTGGATGATCGGATACTTTGAAAAGGTGGCAATGCCCCAGTGGTTGGTCTTCCGGAGGGTAAGCCCGTATTTAACGGACCGGTAGGGGAGATGCAAGAATTCACCGATGGTATCGTTGTTTTGAAACTCACCCACATCGCTGTGAAAGTACTCCTGGAAACAGAGGATGTCGGGATGTTCTTCTTTCAGGAAGCTGAAAATCTTAGCTCTTGTTTTAAGATTGCCGGTCCAGTTGTATAAATCAAATAAACGTACATTGTATGACAAGACTTTGAACGCGTTTTTGGGAGGTTTTACATCAAACTTGATAATAGCCGGCTGATACAGCTGCGTGCATTTGTCGTAGCCGATAAGGATGATGGCGGCAGAAAGAAAGACAAAACGGTTTTTACGGAAAGCCCAGTACAGCACAAACAAAATGTTAAATACAAGCAGGAAAGGGTAAATGTTGGCCAGGATTTCAAGCGGCCAGAATTTCTGCGGACTAACTGAAGAAGCAGCCTGTGATGCCAGCAGCAAAGCGGCTGCTAACAGGTTGAAAAAGAAGAGGATTTTTCCCCGTCGATTCGTTTTCTTTGTGGCTGGCGGGTTAAAAGGCGCTTGCATTTACACTGATTTGCCGCTCTAAAGTACGTCAAAATTATTCAGACGTTCAATAAAATGGAAAACTTACCTTTGCACAGTGAAAACCATTAAGATTGGCTTCTCGCCATGCCCCAATGACACCTTTATTTTTGACGCATTGGTGCATCAGCGTATTTTCAGTCCGGTTCATTTTCTTCCTGAGTTGAGGGATGTGGAGCAACTGAACAGGATGGCGATGCAATCCACCCTTGAAGTCACGAAGATGAGTTTCGCATCGTACGCGTGGGTTTCGGATCAATACCAGATTTTAAATTCGGGCAGCGCGTTGGGACGTAACTGTGGTCCGCTGCTGATCAGTAAAAATAATGTTCAACCTGATCAGACCACCGGACTCCGGGTAGCCATTCCGGGCAGGAATACCACGGCGAATCTCCTGTTGAGTATTTTTTTTCCTGAACTGAAAAATAAAATGGAAATGCTTTTTTCGGAGGTGGAAGAGGCGGTATTGAGCGGACAGGCCGACCTTGGTCTGATCATTCACGAGAACCGCTTTACCTACGAGCAAAAGGGCCTGCTGAAAGTAGCCGATCTGGGCGAATACTGGGAGGCCCGTTTTCAGCATCCGATTCCCCTGGGCTGCATAGCGGTGTTGCGTCGTCTTCCCGAGGATCAGAAGCTGGAAATTGACGGGAAAATACGGGAAAGCGTACGCTGGGCCTTTGAGCATCCTGAGGATTCATTGAACTACATACAGCAACATGCACGTGAAATGAGCCGGGAAGTGCAGCAAAGCCACATCGGACTTTACGTGAATCAATTTTCAATAGATTTGGGGAAGGAAGGAAGGGAAGCCGTGCGGCTCCTGTTTGAAAAGGGACATGAATCCGGTTTGTTGCCTCTGGTGCATGAGCCGATCTTTATTAACGGATAAAAGGATGTTATGATTGTAGTAACCGGTGCTTCAGGTTTTATTGGCAGTTGCCT
>JAEUTF010000064.1 GCA_016788185.1 Bacteroidia bacterium
GTTCTTATTTAGAATTATTCTAAATTTGTCTATACAAAATAGAGCACACGATGATACCACTGAAAGAAGCCACCAGCATAAAACACAAGCAGGCGGAAAGAATGCCTTTCAACGCCAGAATGTTCAAAGGCCTCCTGAGCAGGAACGAATACCTGATGTACCTCCATCAGCAATTCGTGCTCTTTCAAACCCTTGAAAAGTCCGAATTGCCGCACAGCAGCCTGCAGAGAAGCCGCAACATTCAGGCTGACATGGAAGAATTAAAAGCACAGGGTGCCGTTTCCGATATCGTGCTGAACAGTACGCGGGCCTATGCAGATTATTTGTCGGCCCTGCCGGCAGAGCAATTGCTACCCCACATCTACCTCAATTACATGGCCCTGCTGTTCGGCGGACAAATGATCAGGAAGGCCGTGCCTTCTTCCGGCAAAATGTATGACTTCGAAAACACGCAGGAGGCGATACAATCCATCCGGAATGTTCAGCGGGATGAATGGGCGGAAGAGGTAAACAAAGGTTTTGATTTCAACATTCAGATCTTTGAAGAACTGGAAAGCAAGTGTATGGAGGAACCAATACAACCGGCCGGCTAAATGGAAATTTTAAAAGACCTTGGGATGGCCGGATTTATTTTCTTCCTGGTAAAAGGACTGCTCTGGCTGCTGCTCTTTGCCCTGGTGTATTTCGGTTGGATCGACAAAGAAAAAGTACGGTCCCTGAAAGCAAAGCTGAGTTTCAGAAAACGGAAATAGTTCCCGGCTGAAGACTGCCCTCGTCCATCAACAGGTTGCACCTGGTTTTCATGCAAACCGATGCCGGAGGTAACTGCGCAGCGGCAGGCCTTGCTTCCAGGCCGCACCTTTGTACGTGCGAGGGCGACTTCTCCTCTCTTACCGTACACCAACATGGCCTCTCACTCCACCCTTTCGGTGAGCGGATCGGGTTGTTCACCCAGGAATTCAACCCAGGCCTTTTTCATGCAGGGATAGTGCTTCGACGCTTCCACCATACTCATAAAGGCCGCGATGTTTTCTTCAAAACGTTTGGCCAGTGTTTCGTCGCCGATGCGTCCTTCGGGCGTAAAAGCCTTGTGGGCGCTGGCGAGTGAAAACATGGAAGAAAAAACATTGGTGCCCAACTTCTCCAGGGGTATGCGCAGCGACCAGAGACCATGGTTGCCACCGCCCATGGAGGGAGAAGCGGACATCAGCAGGGCGTGGCGCTCGTGGAAGGGCTGCGGACGAAAGCGGGAAACCCAGTCGATGGAATTTTTCAGAAAACCGGGCATCGACCCGTTGTATTCGGGAGAGGAAATCATAAAGGCGTCGCTGTTCATGATCCTGTTTCGTAAGGCCAGGGCTCCGGGAGGATGGAAATCATTGGTCTCCAGGTCCTGGTTCAGCGAGGGGCAATCAAACTCCGACATGGCCGCCAGGTCGGCGATGCCGCCGTTTTTCACGATGGCCTCCGCGGCCAGATGGATCAGGCGTGTATTCAGCGATTCCTTTCTCAGCGAAGCCGAAAAGAGCAGGATGCGCAGGGGCTCCCGCCCGCCGGGGTTTTGTGGTGTGTTCATACTTACTTTTTTTAGGGTGTACGATTCAACGATTTTCAATTAGAGAGATGGTCCGCTTCGGACCAAGAAAACATATTCGGAGAACAAATATACTTTTAAGTAGGCGAGTAGCTGCACATCCGGTAACAAACCTCCGCGTGCACGATAATAATGCAAAGCCCTGACTTTCTTTACAAAAACATCTTCCTTATGCAGTCAATTATAAAAAGCCCCTGGGCTTTGAATGTGTGGGTTGTTTTCCAATAGGCAGAAACGGAGGAAGAAGATCACGAAGAAAAGATACGCCGGGAAAAGGAAAACCTCATTTACGGTTGAACATTTAACACAATTCATTTTAGCCTATGAGGGCCAACCTGCCGAACGGTTGAAATAACCCTCATGAAAACTGATCCAACTCTACGTTAATCCCTATGGTTCAATAACTATTTTTTGGGTGGCCTTCTCGTAGCTGGTCTCAATGGTCAGATAAAATATGCCGCCCTGGTCCAGGTTATTGATTTTGCGGCTATACGTATTCTCCCCTATTCGCAAATCGTTTAACACCTTATCCTCAATTTTCAATCCATCCGATCTGTACAACGAAATCGTTGTGCTGCCCATGGCTTTCAGGTTAAACTTAACAATAAAATCGCCGTCATTGGGGTTCGGAAAAACCTGCATTTGTAAGGTCCCGTTGCTCTGTTCGTTCAAATCGTGACTTCCTGTGCTTGCGTTTCTAAGAACATACACTTTAAACACCTGGCTGCTGGCACTGCTCTCTGTTCCTGTGTTTGTAAAAAATATATTGGCTGCCGTACTGCTGATCCCGCCATATATATACCCAACCAAGGTGCTGTCTGCGATGAAATCATCCAGTTTAAATACATCATTGTTGTACCGGGGTACACTTAAAACCGGAATAAACTCAGCACCGGAACCCATTAGCCCCGGCATTTCCAGAGGGAGTTTATACTCAGCCATCGCGCCGGCGGAATTCCTTGTTACACGTGCAATTGTTTTAACGAATGGTACATTGTTGTCCTGAACCAGAACGCCGGAACTGTCGTAGTACTGCGCAATGCCACCGAAGAAGACACTGTGCATTTCATTGGCAGATGCGGAGTACAATGGCAGAACCGCGCAATGGTAATGGTTATAATATTGCTGAAACGTAGTATTTACGGAATGACCCAGGCTGTCAATATCCACACTGTTCAAAAATGGAAGATCGATAGCCGGTTGAAAAACACCTGAAAAAACCGTGATCCCTTCCGCTCCGTCGGGTAAAATCTGCGGTACTGCATTGTAATCACGGCGGTGCAGATGGAGAGCATCGATGACTTCAGGTAAATGTGTAATGCTGATGGTGGTTCCGTTGTCCGTTAAATTGAATTTACGGATGGCCTCCGTATAAACCTGGGTATAGGAGGGGCCACCCATTGGATTGTAATTGCCGTCAAATCTGTTTCCGGCAATGAGGTAAAAGGTATTGTTGATTTTCTTAAGGTGTCCCCCGGTCACCGCAAATTGAACATCGCTGATCTGCCGGAAAAAGGTGTCGTACGCTGTTCCCGTCATGACTGCATTGATGACGGCCGGAACATCAACAGCGGTTAAATTACCAAAGGTGATTTTTGATGCCTGAGCGGTACTGTATCCATAACCGCCAACGATATAAAGATAGTTGCCCTCCTGGTGAAACTCCATATTGGTTGCGCTCAGCTGATCCTGCAAGGACTGTGAAAGCGGAGTAAGTGGAGCGGACCACTTCTGCCGCGTTACCGGATCCACCACAATCAACTGGTTGTTATTCCCCGCCACATTAAATGCGGCAAAAGGCTGCCTACGGTGAAGCCCGTCGAGTCGTCCTCCGATGATGAGCCACTTTCCGTTGTGTTGTCCGAAAGAATACGCCTGAAGCCCGCCGAGCCCGGGTATATTCATCGGCTCTAAATAAATAGAAAAGGGCGCGGTTTGAGCAAAAAGCGCTGTGCCCCATAATAGCAATACCAGAGAAGAGAATGTCCATTTTGACATGATAATACAGCAGATTAAATCCAATCGCAATTTTACAGCTTCCCCTATCCGGAATTAGTAACTATTGTTACATGACATTGGCAGGCGGGATCTGTCAACAGGCAAATTTCTATCCGGCATGGTTGCCTTTGGATCTGATTAAACCCGTCGACCTCAAAAAAACTACCGGTAAGTATAAACAACGCCGACTCATTCCATGCTTTCCTGAAACGCAAGACATTCAATGGTGCGTTTCGCTCAAGTTAAAACAAGGTGAATTCGCAAATTCCTGTTGCCTCGCCTGAGCCGCTTCATCCGGCGGTGCTTCCCTTCCCGGCGATCAGCACGGTATGCATCTCGCCCGGCGCTTCCGGCCTCGGGTAAGGTACTTTAAGAAGGGCGGGAGTTTCAAAGCCGGCCTGAAGAAGCTGTCGGGTAACAAGCTTCAGGTCATGAAAATTGAAATAGACCCTGTCGCCGCTGCTGCTGCTCTTGTACCCCGATGCCGCCGGATCTCCTTCCACGAAACTCAGGTACAACACGCCCTGCGGCTGCAACAAGCGGTACGCATCGCTGATTAATTTTCCGCATTCCTGCTCCGACAGATAGGGCAAAGCGAATCCGCAGATGATCCCGTCGTAACCGGCTTCAAGCCGGTAAAGGTCCCTGCAATCCATCACGCTGAAGCGCGCAGCAGGATTATTCTCCTGCGCCAGTGTAACCATGTTCGGTGCGATGTCAATGCCCTCTACCCGGTATCCGGGCCTCCTTTGCAACAGGTATCGTGTGATGTTCCCCGGACCACAGGCCAGATCGAGAATCCGGGCATCCGGCTTCTTCACCGCATCACAAAACGCACGGTAGCTGTCGTTGTACAGTTCCTGCTCCATGAACTTTTCCTGATACAAAGCGGCCATTTTATTCCATGTTTCAAAGGTTTCTTTCTCCGGGTTCATTTTATCATCCGTATTAAAATCAAGAGCAGGTCGAGAACCTTGATGAACGCCTCAGCACCGCGCCCTCGTTCAGAAATCCGGTACAGGACGGCGCCCTCAGGATTGAAACTCCTGCTCCACCTTCCACATGCTGATCTCCGGAGGCCCCGCCAGAAGGCCCCTCGCCTCCTGCATAAATGCCAGCAAATGCGTGGTCTTCATGTGGTCCCCCTTGTAATAATTTTCATCGCTCCAGGTTTCGTACAGGAGGATGTTGGAAGGATCCGCCGGATCGCGATGCAGGATGATGCTGATAAAATGCGGCTCCTGCCGTACCTTTTCAATCAGCCTGCTAAGGGCCAGGATGGACTCTTCGCCTTTCCCTGCCTGCGCTTTGTAACGGACCAAAACGACCAGAGCGGAAGTGTTTACACTGTTCATATTTCCGGTTTTGTGATCAAGTTCCTCCAAAGATCGGATTTTTTCACTACTCCCGTTTCACATCAAAAAGAGGATCC
The DNA here is from genome assembly GCA_016788185.1 of Bacteroidia bacterium. Taxonomy (GTDB): domain Bacteria; phylum Bacteroidota; class Bacteroidia; order AKYH767-A; family OLB10; genus JAJTFW01. Next base: position 5,025 of record JAEUTF010000064.1, read on the forward strand.
GGTTCTCTCCTGATCTTAATGTTTTTTCCTCCATGAACTTTACACCACATTCAACACCACATTTCCCTTTTTGCGGAAAGACTCCACATAGGCATGCGCGTCACGGATGTGCTCCAGGGGATAACGCCGGTCTATCACCGTCATCAGCTTCCCGGCTTCAATCAGCTCTTTCAGCTCCTGCAGATTTCCATATTTCGCCTTCGGCTGACTTCGTACGGTGACGTAACGACCACCGGGTTTTATGAGTGCCTTTGCGTTGGCCTTTGAAATTTTCCCGACCGCATCCAATACGATATCGTATCCTGCACCGTATTTCCCTAACTCCTCCGACGTATAATCGATCACCCGGTCAGCACCCAGCATTTTCACCAGCGCACTGTTTGCTGTGCTGCATACAGCCGTGACATCGGCTCCACAGGCCTTGGCGATTTGCAGCGCAAACGTGCCTACGCTGCCCGATGATCCGTAAATCATCACTTTACTGCCGGCTTTAACACCCGCTTCTTTCAGAAAACGCAGGGCCGTGAGTCCCCCGACCGGAACAGTGGCCGCCTCTTCAAAACTCATGTTGGCGGGCTTGATGGCAATCAGTTCATTCACCGGAAGACAGGTGTATTCGGCATAGGCGCCGAAACGCAGACCACAGGAAGCAAAGACCGCATCGCCCGCTTTGTAGTCCTGCACATTTTTCCCGACCGCCTCCACCACGCCGGCCAGTTCAAAACCGAGGATGTTTACTCTTTTTGGCCGCCACAATCCGTTAAACAGACGGGCCAGGAAGGGATCGGCTTTACGCAGACGCCAGTCGCCCGCACTAACGGTCGTGGCATGCACTTTTATCAGCACTTCATTTTCCCGCGGCACCGGCTTCACGATTTCCCTCATCTCCAGGACCTGCGGTGAACCGTACTTTTCATATATAACTGCTTTCATGGTTAAAGATTTTTTATGGCTGCTGAGCATCGGCACGAGTCCCGACGACGAACCGTTTTGTTGATTTTACTTTTTAATAATGGTTTCACTCTTTCGGAAGTACGGCGAACAGGTCATGAGGAGCAGGATGATCAACGCGACCGGACTGGCCTCGAGTCCGAAGTTTCCGCCATTCAGCCAGGCCGATGCTTCCGAAAGCACTGGCCTGAACAGCCCCGGCTCCTGATCGCCGCTTACTCCGAAGCCGAGCACAGGCCCTTGTGTGACGTTGGCCATAAAATGCAGGCCGAGCGGCATGGACAGGTTTTTCGATTTCAGATACGCCCGCCCGAAGAGCACGGAAGCCATAAAAATATTTACCGCAGCCAGCATTCCCGCAACACCGGTCATGCCTTCATTATCCAGGTGCGTTAACAGGAACAGGATGGCCATCATCAGCTGGGCCGGCCACTCCCCGAAGGCGGCAAGGAGTCGTTGAAAAACAAATCCTCGGAACAGCAACTCCTCGGCCAGCGCCACCCCCATCATCACACCGAGGCCTTGCAGAAAATCAACTCCCGTAAACCTGTTCATCTGCCAGCTCAGCGATCCGGATATCCACAGGATCAGGGCGGGTACCAGCATGAGGACGGCGCCAAGTAGAGAGCCTGTGAAGAGTTCACTCCACCAGTTCCTGTTAATTCGGCCGCAGATTTCCAGGGGCGGCTTCCGGCGTAGCGCCTGGACGAGCAGGGTGGCCAGTGCAATAATACCCGACTGCATCCAGATGTTGAGCTCAAAACCATAGTGCTGCGCCAACAGGATCAGCGGAAAGAGGAGCGCGGAGAGTGTGAAAAAGAAAATCAGCACCCACCATCCGTTCCGGATGCGATTCTCCCTTCCCCGGAGGATAAAACCGATTGTGTTTTTCATCGTTCTCCGCCTTATTGTTTTGTTATGCGGCCTGCAGGCTTCCACTTTCCACTTCCGGTTTTTCAAGTGCGTTGGGGTTGAAGCCCTTTCTGATCAGATACACCGCCAACACCATTTCATAAACTGCTATAGGAAGAGCAAGTAATACCGTCTGAATGGAAAAGTAGGTAAAAAGGCCAAACACTTCCATCACAGCGGCCGCGAAAATCAGGACTGCTCCGATCATGCCGGTCAGCGCGATTTTAACAGGGACCAGTTCCGTGCGGCACAGCACGTAACTGTACACAAAGGTGTTTACCCCCAGCATAAAATGCGGACCCAGGATAAAGGTCCATTCGTGAAGCGAGGTCAGGGTGCCGGCCAGCAGCCTAAAGGAAACAGGATCCGCTCCGGGTTGCGCGCCGAAGTTCACACTCAGATTCACCAATGCCAGCATACTCAGAATCCCCACCATGATGAACACCACTTCCAGTGAACGGAATACAACATAGGCCATTCCCATGCTTTCATTGTATCGCTTTAAAAAGGGATAGAGCATAACGGCGGTGCCGATGTTGGAAATGCATAAAAGGAGTTCAAAGAAGGCGCCCAGCGCAATTTGTCCTGCATGCTGCGCCCCGGCAGCGGGATCCGAAACCTGCAGCAGCGGTTCGTACAATCTGACGCCAATGATGGCGGTTACCGTGGCGGCGATAAAGAAGATACCGGTGATCAGCGCCTTTGTTCTGTCACGCTGTTGAATCAGATTTTTCATGATGTATGCTTTTGTCTTTTACTTTTTGGTTTGTTTTAATTTGATGTTTAGAATTAAATGCAATCAGAACTCATTTTGCATGACTACTTTTCCACTCCAGGGGATTGGTCTTCCAGGGCTTGAAGATGTACAGGCTTACATTGAGGTAGCGGTTGAACATTTCACCCTCATTCGAAATATTGCGTAAGCCATGCGTGTAGCGGATATCCAGCGCCAGTCGCTTTTGCTTCACGTTGAACATATACCCCGCCCCCACTTGTACTCCGGCATCCATCCGCTTAAAGGAAGAGCGGCCGGATTTGTTAAATGAGAGTGCTGTCTTCCCTTCGTCCGTTTTCCGGCTACCGCCTGCATTGTACGCCATGGCGGGTCCTGCATTCAGGTAAAATTTCCCGAAATGAAAACGGGCCAGGAGCGGCATCTCGAGCGTGTACAAACGAAGGCTGGATTTATCGCCCGTGAGGGGATTGTTTGCCTCCAGTTTTCCCCCTTTTACGACAAAGTAAAGTTGTGATACCATCGAAAAACGGGGGGTGATGCCGGCCTGGAAGGACAACCCGGCCTGCGGACCAAATGCTGCCTTTCTGTAGCCGGACAGATTGGCGTTGGCCTTTCCATAATGTAGGTTGGTACTTACCATGTTCAGTACCGGGTGCAGGGAACTTTCCGTTACCGCCCGTTTGCTGCCTTTCAGTGTAGTCAATTCTGTATCCTGGCTCATGGTATTTCCGGCCAGGAACATCATGGTCATCAGAATGACCGCATGTGATCTTTTTTTCATATTCCTGTTTTTTTTGCAAAGGAACAGGCGGGCGGAGCCTTATGAAAATCTACTATGCAAAGCCGGGTTTCTTATCTGTAAAATGCCGGTTCCGGCCTGCAAAATTTTCAGGAAATCAGCTTTTGTTGCCGATGAGCTGAAAGAAAGTGTCCTTGTAGGTATCGGAAACGGGGATCAGCTGATCCGCGATTTTGATACGGCTGCGCTCAACGGAAATGATTTTACTCAAGGCCACCATGTAGGATTTATGTACCCTGCATACCACGGAAGAAGGGATCAGTTTTTCAAACTCGCTGAAATTCTGCAGCGTCATGATCCGCCGGCTCTCCGTATGGATGCGACGGTAATCACGCATCCCTTCGATGTAAACAATGTCATTGAGCATCACTTTCTCGAGGCGGTTCTCCGTCTTGACGAAAATAAATTCAGGGGGCGTCTCCACATTCCGGCGGGACAGGTTTTCAATGGCCTTGTTGACGGCTTGTACAAAGCGGTTGAAGGTAAAAGGCTTCAGCAGATAATCGGTGATTTTCAGTTCATAACCCTTCAGTGCATACTCCGGGTACGCCGTCGTGATGATCACCTGGCTGCTGATCGCGGTGCTTTCCAGCAGTTCTATACCGGATAATTCATCCATGTTGATGTCCAGGAACAGCAGGTCCGTCTTATGACTGTTCAGATAGGCCAGGCCATCAAGGGCGTTGTCGAAGCTGGCGCTCAATTGTAAAAAGGGAAGCTTGCCGACAAAATCTTTTGTTTTCTCCAGCGCAAGCGGTTCATCTTCGATGATGATGCAGGTGTATTTATCCATGCTGAATGATCAGGTTTACGTAGTATTCTTCGTTTTCATGCTTGATCTCCAGGCTGTGGCGTCCGGGGTAGATCAGCTCAAGGCGTTTCCGGATCAGCTCATTGCCCAGTCCGCCGATGTCGCGCTGTTGTGCTCTCGGATCGTACCGGTTCACACAGCGCATTTGTACGGAGTGGTCGTTTATACTCATACCGACCCGGATGGCATTCTCCAGTTTTTTGTTGTGACTGTGCTTAAAGGCGTTTTCGATAAAGGGAATAAAAACCATCGGGGCGATGCTTTTCCCTTCGGGGTTCCCGTCTACCGACCACTGCACATAGTGCTCATTCGCGGTACGTATTTTCTGCAGGGCCATGTATTTCTCTATGTACTCTATCTCACGCGACAAAGGAATATTTTGTTCACGCGTTTCGTACAGTACAAAGCGCATGATGTCCGACAGCTGGTTCAGATAACCTGACGCGGCCTGGGCATCTTTCAAAATCAGGGCGTCAATGTTGTTGATCGTGTTGAACAGCAGGTGCGGGTCGAGTTGTTTTTTGATCAGGGCGAGCTCCATCTCCACATTCTTCTCCCGCAGGCTCTGTTTGAGCTTTATTTCATTGAACCAGTTGATGAACCCGTTCATCACGAGCGCGACGGCGCCGCAGAGCATCCCGATCATGGTCATGACCAGTATCACGTTCGGAGCGGTGGAGCGGCCGTATCGCCCGCCATGATCCATGTCGTAGATCCGGCCCGTTTCTATAAAATACCGCAGGAGCACATAGGCCATCAGGGCGGCCCCGGCGGAAATGAGTAGTCCCAGGCCCATCGATTGCAGGACTTTCCTCTTCTGCAGGTAGCGCGGAAATAAAAAGAAATAGTACAGATAGAAGGAAATGACGGACGGAACGAATGCGAACAGCAGGATACTTTGAAAGGCATTGATCACGCGTAAACCTGGATCGCTTTCATATACATTGCTACAGTAATAGACGCCCAGCACAATGCCCACCAGCATAAAGTAGCAGAGCCAGAATGCAGCGTGCAATAAAACAACCCACGACTTTTTCATCCTTTAAAAATATTAAATCCTCCGTACGAAATTCGTGTACAGGAGCTCCACGGTGAAAAAGAATATGCAAAGGAGCCTTTAGGATCTGCAAAAGGACTATTACGGCACTTCAAAGCCCGATGGAATTCCGGTCGACCTTCCTTTTCTGATTCCTTGACGGCGGCCGTTCAAAACTCCTCCAGCACCAATTCCTTGTTGAGCATCATTCCCGCCGTCGTTCCCGTGGCTACCGCATTGGCCACCGTGCGCATCCGGCTGCTGTTATCTCCACAGGCATAAATGCCTTTCACACTGCTGCGCTGAAGGGCATCTGTCTTCAGATACCCTTCGTCCGTAAATTCACAGCCCAAAAGACGTGGAAGATCGCAATGCTGTTCAAATGGACGGGGGGCGTACAACACCCGAAGCGGATACCGGCGCTGGTCTTTCATCAGTACCTCCTCCAGCTGTCCATGGGTATGAAGAAGCTTTTCCATTTCCTCTTGCACCACCTCTACCTTCCGCTGTTTCAAGATGGCCATTTGTTCGTCGCTTAGCGTGAACGCGGCATGGGTGAAAAGGCGAAGATCCGTGGTCCAGTTGGTCAGCAGCTTTACAAATTCCAGTTCCTGTACGCTGTTGATCAGTACGCCGGTTTTTTCGTTCCGCACTTCGTAGCCGTGACAATACGGACAATGCAGCACCGATTTGCCCCAGCACTCGGCAAAACCATCCATGTCGGGCATCAGGTCTCTGATGCCCGTGGCAAAAAGCACTTTCTTCGCGTGATATACCGCACCCGTATGGGTACCGATCTCAAAGCCCTGGCTGTTAGGATGAGCCTGTGTAGCCTGCCCGTGCAGGAACTGCACACCGGGATACTTTTCCACCTCCTTGCGGGCGCGGGAGGAGATGTCCGAAGGCGCCATTCCATCGTTGGTGAGGAAATTGTGCGATTGCGGTGTTTGCCGGTTGCAGGGAAGGCCACTGTCGATGACCAACACCTTGCGCAGGGCCCTGCCCAGCGCCATGGCCGCGGCGAGTCCCGCGAAACTTCCTCCAACGATGATGACATCGTACTGCATTTTTTCTTTCATGCTTTCTTGTTTCCTGGCTGCCGGCATCGGGAAAGGTATCGTGAGCAGGCACATCCCCAACAGACTCCTGCGGATAAAATCACGTCTGCGCAGCAATGTATTCATCCGCACTTATTTTTTTCCTGTTTCCATACCTAATCTGCGTAGCAGGGTGTCGATGAAAGGTACGCCGGCAAAGACGATCCAGTTCACCAGGCAGAGTGTGAGGATCCCGGTACGCTGATAGAGCGGCATGGGGGCCAGCTGTTCGCCGAAAAGGTAAAGAAAGAACGTGATGGAGGGATAAATCGCCAGCCATATTTTGAGGGAGGCGATCAGTTTCATTTTTGTTTTCATCCGTAATTGTATTTTATATAATGACACTGCAAAAGTAGCGCAGGCCTGTACCAGGGCGATAGGACAAACTTCAAGTTGAACGGTACTTATCTGAACTTCTTTCGGAACGCCTCCGGGCTGTAGCCGCTATGCTTCCTGAAGAAGCGGATGAAGTAAGAAACATCCTCATAGCCCAGCTGCCAGGCGATCTCGCTCACCTGAGCACTACCGGCCAGCAGTTGCCGCTTCGCCTCGAGAATGATTTCATCCCGGATCAGTGTAGAGCAGCTTTTGCCGAGGCTGGCCTTGGTAATGGCATTGAGCTGATATGGACTCAGGTGCATCATCTCCGCATACGCCGATACCTGTTTATGCGTGGAAAGGTGCTTTTCGAGGAGGGTGTGCAACTCGTCCATACGGCCCTGCACGTACGACTTCACTTCGATCAAAGGTCCGCCGCTGAGGCGCAGTAATCCGATAAAGAAAACGGCCAGGTTTGCCTTGATCACTTCCCTGTAGCCTTCCTGTTTCTCGTTGTACTCGGCGAAAACGGATCTGAGCGGTACAAGCAGCTTTTTAAATTCGTCCTCTCCGGCCTGGTAAAAAGCGTGGTGTGCAACCCTTCGCAAGAGCTGTCCGGAATTTTTGTTTTTATGAAAAAAGAAGTCTGCCTTAAACTGGATCAGAAAACCCTTGCATCCGGCCCGGAGGCTCAGCCGGTGCACCTGCCCGGGACGCATGAGAAAGACCACACGATCGTCTACCTGACGGGGTATAAAATCAATTTCATGCTCCCCCTTCCCCTGCTCAAGGACCAAAACCAGATAATGGTCGTGGCGATGCACCTCCTGATGAAGATCCTTCCCGTTCATGAGTTCCTTCAGATCCCTGATGGTGAAGCTTCCGGCCAGGCTCTCTTCCGGAGATCTGGACTGTAAATGTCGGAGTGGGATCGGAGGCATAGGAACAGGATCGTTCTGGGCACCGCGGAAAAGGATTCTGGCAGGTTCTTTCCGCTAATTTTTAAACAACACGCGGGAGTAAAGGGTGCAGGATATGCTTCACACCTTCCTCTGTCAAATGGCTAAACAGTTTTAGGTTCCAGTTCATGAGTTGAAAGATAATAAAATAAAAAGGATACTCCGCTTGCCTTCGTGGCCGCCACTACGCTCTTTCTCCTTCCTCCCTCAACCCTTCCCCTTCGTCCAGGCGTCTTTCAATCCCACCGTGCGGTTAAATACCGGATGGGCGGCCGTGCTTTCCGTATCGGGCACAAAATATCCTTTGCGCATGAACTGGAAATATTGTCCGGGGCGGGCTTCGCGCAGGGACGGCTCCAGCATGGCGGCGGTGATGGTGTGCAGGCTGTCGGGGTTGATGTAGTCCTTGAAATCACCTTCCTCCGACGAGGGGTCTTCCACCCGGAAGAGGCGGTCGTAGAGGCGTACCTCGGCCGGGATCGCATGAGCCGCACTCACCCAGTGTATCACGCCCTTCACCTGCAAACCGCTCTGGTCGTGGCCGCTTTTGCTTTCCGGAACATAACGGGCACGCACCAGCGTGATATTACCCTGTCCGTCTTTCTCAAAGCCGGTGCATTCCACGATATAGGCGCTCTTGAGCCGCACCATTTTACCGGGTGCCAGGCGGAAAAACTTTTTCTCCGGTTCTTCCATAAAATCGTCGCGCTCGATATACAGTTCGCCGCTGAACGGGATTTCGCGGGTGCCGGCTCCCTCGGCTTCGGTGTTGTTCTCGGTAGGGAGCATTTCTACCTGCCCGGCCGGATAATTTTCAATCACGAGCTTCAACGGCTCGAGCACGGCCATCACCCGGGTGGCGCGTTTGTTCAGATCTTCGCGTACGCAAAATTCCAGCAGACCCACGTCAATGATGTTCTCCCTCCTGGCCACACCCACCCTCTCGGCAAAGTGACGGATGCTCTCCGGCGTGTACCCACGGCGTCGCAGTGCCGAAATGGTGGGCATCCGTGGATCGTCCCAGCCCTTTACATGACCTTCCTGCACCAGCTGCAGGAGCTTGCGCTTGCTCATCACGGTGTAGTTGAGGTTGAGGCGGGCAAATTCGTACTGACGGCTGGGGAAGAGCTCCAGCTTTTCAATGAACCATTCGTACAGCGGACGGTGGACCTCAAACTCGAGGGTGCAGATGCTGTGGGTGATCTGTTCTATGGCATCGCTCTGTCCGTGGGCGAAATCGTACATGGGATAAATGCACCAGGTATTGCCCGTACGGTGATGCGCGGTATGCTTGATGCGGTATAAAATGGGGTCACGGAAATGCATGTTGGGCGAGGCCATGTCGATCTTCGCGCGCAGCACCTTCTCTCCGTCGCTGAACTCGCCGTTTTTCATGCGCTCAAACAAACCAAGATTCTCTTCCACGCTGCGCTCACGGTATGGGCTATCCGTTCCGGCTGTGGTCGGTGTGCCCTTCATGGCGGCGATCTCCGCCGCACTGCTGTCATCCACATAGGCCAGTCCCGCCCTGATCAGGCGAACCGCAAAATCATACAGCCGTGGGAAATAGTCGGAGGCGTAAAATTCATTGGCCCATTCAAAGCCGAGCCAGCGGATGTCCGCTTTGATGCTCTCCACGTATTCCGTTTCTTCCTTTTCAGGATTGGTGTCGTCAAAACGAAGGTTGGTACTGCCGCCAAACTGCTGTGCCAGGCCGAAGTTGAGGCAGATCGACTTGCTGTGGCCGATGTGCAGGTAACCGTTGGGCTCGGGAGGAAAGCGGGTCAATACACGTCCGCCGTGCTTGCCGTTTTTCACATCTTCGGCAATGATCTCCTCTAAGAAATTGGGTCCTTTTTCTGCTGACATGCTGCAAAGATAGCACGATTTTGAACGCCGGAGGTCTAAGGATCCCCGGCGTAAAGCGCGTGTTTTTCCAGGATTTACAAGGAAGCGAGAGCCCTTCGTATCCTGGCTTCCACCTCCGCACGGCCCAGCAGGGCTACCATCCCGAAGAGATCCACGCCGCTGCCCTGTCCGCTCACGATGACACGGAACAATTGCAGTACATCGCCCGGTTTAATCCCCTGTTCGTTCGCCAGTTTTTCAAAAGCGGCTTTGCACTGCTCCGCAGTAAATTCCTCCGTCTTGCTCAGGGTTTCTGTCAATGCTTCAAAGAAAACCTTTGCTTTTTCGTTCCAGCGCTTCGCGATCACTTTCTCGTCGTAGGCAGACGGCGCTTCAAAAAGATATTTTCCGGTTTCATACAGTTCATTTTCAAACTGCACCCGCTCTTTGAGCAGGCCTGCTGCTGTGGTAGCGAAGGAAACGTCCGCTCTGGGATCCTGCTCTCCCAGCATTTGTTTCAACTGCAGGCTGAAGCGCAGTCCAAGTTCCTCATCGCGCATGGCCCTCAGCCTTTGTTCATTGAACCATTTCGCCTTGGCCGGATCAAACCGCGCTCCCGCCTTCTGCACCCGATCAAAGGAAAATACCGCCATGAGTTCCTCCATCGTAAACACTTCCTGCTCGCTGCCGGGGTTCCAGCCGAGCAGGGCCAGCATGTTCACGAAAGCTTCGGGATAATAACCGCGCTCGCGGTACCCGGAGGAGATTTCACCGCTGATGGGATCCTCCCATTGCAGGGGGAAAACGGGAAAGCCGAGGCGGTCGCCGTCGCGCTTGCTGAGTTTGCCATTGCCTTCCGGCTTGAGTAGGAGCGGGAGATGGGCGTACTGCGGCATGGCGATGCCGAGAGCCTGGTAAATGAGGAGGTGGGCCGGCGCGGAGGGCAGCCATTCTTCGCCGCGGATGGCATGCGTGATCTCCATCATGATGTCGTCCACGATGTGGGCCAGGTGGTAGGTGGGCATGCCGTCGGCTTTGATGAGCACCTTGTCGTCAACCAGACTGCTGTCGAAGCTGACTTCTCCTCGTACCATATCCCTGAACGTTAGATTTTGTCCCGGTTCCACCTTCAGCCGGATGACATAGGGCGTACCCTGATCGAGAAGGTGTTTCAGCTCCTGCTCCGGCAAAGTGAGGGAATTGCGCATGCCCATGCGGGTGGAGGCGTCGTACTGCCATCCCTGCACCCCTTCCGCTTCGGCATTTTTGCGGGCAAGCTCGAGGTCCTCGGGCCGGTCGAAGGCGTAATAGGCGTTTCCCTTCTGCAACAGCTGACGGGCATAGTCGAGGTAAAATCCCTTGTGCTTGCGTTCGCTCTGGCGATACGGTGCATGGGGACCTCCGAAGCCTACACCTTCGTCGGGGATGATGCCGCACCAGGTCAGGGCCTCGATGATGTACTCCTCGGCACCGGGAACATAGCGGTTCTGGTCGGTGTCTTCGATGCGCAGAATGAACGATCCGCCCTGCTGCTTCGCAAAGAGGTAGGCATAGAGGGCGGTGCGTACACCCCCCATGTGGAGCGGTCCGGTGGGAGAGGGCGCGAAGCGGGTTCTGATGGTCATGACGGGTGGTCCTTCGTATGAAAAGGGGCTGCAAAATTAGGAATTAATCGCTTCTTCCGCACCGGTCCTGCCGTGCACTATACAGCTGAACCAGATGCTCCTCCGCTTCAGTTTTTAATGAAGGGAAGGACGATGAATTCTTCCCTTCCGGCCAGCCGGAGCAGGTACAGGCCGGGTTTCAGGACCGATACATCGATCGTCTTTGCTGCCGGCCTCCCCGAAAAGAGCATTCTACCCTGCTGATCCATCAGCCGGTATTCGTGGTACTCGCTGAGCGGGCCCTCTAAAAAGAGCTGCGTACGGGCAGGATTGGGAAAGAGGCGTATTCTTGCTTCTTCTGCTGCCTGGCCCAGTCCGCTCACCAGCGTGCCACCGGTATTGAAATACAGCGAAAATGAACTCCATAGAGTCCAGCTGCCGCCGATGTTCTCACGGTACTGGTACTCGTAAAAGGAATGGGGTTGAAGTCCGCTTATGTGGCGTACGCCGTTCTGGCTGCTGATGGTTTGCCAGGTCGTACTGCCGTACAGGCGGTAACGGAACTGCACCTGCGAAATGACGGCCGTTTTCAGCCAGTAGAGGTTGACGCTGCTGCTGTCCACTTCGCGCTCGGCAAGCAGGCTGATGCCGGTGGCATTGCTCACAAAACCCGTGTTGTAAAAGAGTGTGTCCGACCAGTCGCTCCAGCCACTGCTGCAGGAGGCCCGCAAAAGAAACTGATAATCGGAGGAGTCCGCCAGGTTTTGCAGGGCGGCAAAGCTCTGCGTGGTCAGGAGGGTATCCCAGGTGTTGTTGCCTGCCACGCGGTACAGAAGCTGGTACTGCGCTGCGCCCTCCACCCGGTTCCACACCAGGCTGGCGGCCACAGCATTCACCGGTACGGGCACCACGACCGAGGGTGCATAACAGCTGTGCAGCTGTGCCGTGTCGTAAGCGAATAGGGGCATATCGGTATCAAGAGGGTTTCTGGCCTGCGTGAAGAGCAAGACGGAGCCGAGGTGGCCAAACAGGGTGTGGAAGCCCTGTCCCTGCGAAGGATACCAGTTGTTGACCAGGTGTGATTCCTGCAGGCGCCCGGTTCCGGCGCTGCTGCCGTCACTCTGCCAGAGTTCCTGTCCGTAAAGCGAATCTTTCCCGGCAAAAAACATCCGGCTGCCCATAAAGTAAAAACGGCGATCGGAATTATTGAAGAAATTAAAATACGGATAGTCGCTCAGGGTAGCGGTACCGCTGCCCGCGTCATAGGCCCAGTAATGACTCATGGAGTAATTGGCCGCCAGCACCCGGTTGCCGGCCAGCGGGAAAGGCACATAGGAGTAGACGCCGTTTGCCAGTGCGCTTAACTTGACGGTGCCACCGGCGCTGCCGTCGCTCTTCCATAACTGGTACCCGTTGCCGTCATTGGCGCGAAAGAACACCGTATCGCCAAGAATCGTCATGGGCGCCTCCATGTATACATCCATCACCCCATTCCCCGCACCCGGGTTGATGTCGGCTACCTGCACCGTGCCGGCATTGCTGCCGTTGGTCTTCCACAACTCCCAGCCGGAGGCGGTATTGGCCGTGAAGAAAAGCGACTGGCCGCTTGCGTAAAAATTGCAGGGCAGAGACGCCCCGAAAACACCGTTGAGATCCTTGAGGAGGACGGTGCCGTTGCTGGTGCCGTTGCTCTTCCAGAGTTCCTGTCCACTGTTGTTCTGATCGGCTGAGAAGAAAAGCTGACCGTTGAAAGCGGCCAGGTTGGAAGCCACCTGAAAAGACTGAATGCTGAAGGTGCCGGCATCGCTGCCATCGCTTCTCCAGAGTTGGGTACCACTGTTGTTGGTGAAAAAAAGCAGGCTGCCCGTACTGGTGAGTGCGGCCGTATAGGAATCGCCGGGGCCCGGCACAATGTCCTTCAGCATCCAGGTGCCGCCATCCGTGCCGTCGCTTCTCCACAGTTCAAAACCGTTGATGCCGTTGTTGGCGCGGAAATACAAAATGCCGTTATGCACAATTGCTGTGCTGATAAAATCCCCGGCGAAAGCGCCGGCGCTGCCCGGATGAATGTCCTTCACCGGCAGGGTTCCGCCAACGGTACCATCGGTCGACCAGAGCTCACGACCGATAGCCGGATCAAAAGCCGAGAAATAGAGTTTCCCGTTGTAGTAGATGGAAGCGGAAGGCCCTCCGTAAGCATCTGTTTTAAAGGAGAAAAGTTTCTGAACCTGCGAAAAGGAGAGCTGGGCGGTCAGGCAAAAAAGGAAGAATAAAAATCGTCTTTTCATAGCAGATGTTTTCGATGCGGGGCTTCGCATTCATAAAAATAAGAAAGAAAAGAGAAACCGGGGCCATAGAGCGAAGGCTGCGAGGCGATGAAAATACGTTCATATGCTTCCCGCTTGATCCATACGCCGCGGATACTTCTCCAAAAACAGCCTCCCGCCAACGGCATTGCTCCGCTGACCCCTTTATACGGTACGCTCACGGATTCTGTCTTTTCGTATGATTTTCTTGTTATCTTTCATTAAATTTTTGAACACATGAAACCAAAACTACCCTTTCTGATTGCCCTGACCTTGCTTGCGGTACTGCCACGAATCTCCGCTGCGCAATGCGGGGTGAACGCCTACATCGCCGTAGTACAGAACGGCATCACACAGGCCTTGCTGAATGCCGACAATTCACAACTGACACCCGGATGGAACCTCCTCGGTTACCAGTGGCGGGTGAACGGCCTGCCTGCCGGAACGGATTCCGTGTATCACATGAACCACCTGACCCCCTACGGCCTGAACCACATCACCGTGCAGATTACCGCTACCAATCCGCTGACCGGCGACACCTGTACCGATGAATACGGGAATGTTTACATGAGTACGGCGGCAGAACCTTTTGAGGTATTGATGGTGAACGGCACCGGTCTTACGAAAAACCTGGATGGCTACTGGTTTGGCGGAGATCCGAATACCTGGGGTCCCTTCATTCTTGATTACGGCGATGGAAACGGCACCAACATGGCCAATGCCAGCTATACCTATCCCGCGCCGGGGTCCTACATGGCTTACTTCGACAATCAAAACGGCTTCCTGGGCGGGGCGGCATCCAGAAAAGTACATGTGGATGACGGTTACAGCGATTTACAGAATCTTCAGTTCATCAGCCCAACCGTCATTTGTGATTCGTTCCGTATTTCCATTGCCACCTCACCGCCTCATACAGGCGGTTTTATGAGTGATGCAATGGGAATTGCCGGCATGACCAATGCTCCCTTCTATACGGTAAATGGCAGTACCACGACCGGCGGGCGCTATAACGTTCCGGGCCAGTCGCTTTTATCGGTTATGGTAAACGATTCCTCCTTCAGCGATGTGCAATACTATTACCCGGTCTTCATCGATGATGCCTGTCTGACTGCTCCCGATACAGTGAGCGGCTTTGTCTGGGACGATGCCGATGCCGATGGCCTTATAGATGCTACGGAAGCCTTTCTGACGGGAAAATCCATCCGGGTCCACAACTACCGCGACAGTTCGGATACATCCGGCCAATATGCCTTGCTGCTTCCGCATGCTCAAAGCCGGATCTATCCTGAAAATACCCCGGCGGCCAACATCACCTTTCCCTCTCCCAACGGATACCAGGTTCTTTACAACACCTCGGCAAATCACAGCAATCATCATTTTGGCATTACACAAAACCTGACCAGCATATCGGGGCGGATGTACTACGACCGCGATGGAAACGGCAGCTACTCTCCTCCGGCTGATCATGTGCTCAGAAACGTATCGGTGATGGCGCACAACACCACCCTCAACCGCGATTACGTAGCCGTAACCGGCAACAACGGCATCTATACCCTCATCGCTCCGATCGGTAATTATAAAATTTACGCCGGCGAACTTCGCCTGGATTCGGCCATCGTACTCCCCGACACCATTGTGCTGAACGCGAGTTTGCCCTCCTACAGCAGTCAGGACTTCGCCTGCACTTCTCCCTGGGCGGGCGGCAACCTGGGTATCGACCTGACGCCCTCCTTGGAAGCAAGGCCTGGCTTTGACTACAGCATCAGCATGGGAGTCTTCAACAGCGGGGCAGATACCTGCAAGGGGCTGCTCGTTTTGCAATACGATTCCCTCCTCACGGTTTTAAGCATTTCTCCTGCCAATGGCAGCATTGATCCCGTTACCCACAGCATCACCTGGACCACCTCCACACTGAATGCCACCGAAGGTCTTTCCTTCGCCGCGAATTTCAACATCCCCGCCAGCGTCGCGCTGGGCACCGTACTGCACTTCAGCGCCTCGGTGAGTCCACTGCCGGGTTACAGCGACCATGCGATGAACAACAACCTGTACCTGCATGCACAAACGGTCATCGGCTCCTTCGATCCGAATGATAAACTGGTGACCCCGCAGGGCTATGGCCCCACCGGCGATGTGCACCACGATACCCGCCTGCATTACCGCATCAACTTTCAGAATACCGGCACCGCCTCTGCGATCAACATCCGCGTGCAGGATATCATTGACGATGACCTTGATCTCAGCACCTTCCTGATGAAGCGGACCAGCCATCCCTACGCCCTGGTGACGAACGGCCGCGAGTTTACGTGGAAATTCATCAACATCAACCTGCCCGACAGCAACAGCAATGAACCCGGCAGCCATGGCTTCATCGAATACTCCATCCTGCCACTGCAGGGACTTCCCGATGGTACCGTTATCAGCAATACGGCCGACATCTACTTTGACTTCAACGCGCCCATAGTTACCAATACAGTAACCAATACGCTGCAAACAACTATCACTTCCGTCGTGGAAGTAATCAAGGAAGACGGCCTCCTGGTGTATCCCAATCCGGCCGGTGATTTCCTGAGCGTAGAGTTCCGGGAAAATATCGGTGCGGCTTGCAGCCTGACCATACTTTCGGCTGAGGGAAAATTGCTGCACCGTGTTTCATTGCCCTGTAACAACACAGGTCCTGGCGCTACGGTGGATGTTCGCCATCTAGAAGCCGGAATGTACCTGCTTCAGATGGATGCAAACCAGAGAAGCTATACGGGCCGGTTCATCAAACGGTAAAAGAGCTTTCTTCCTGCTGCTATTTCATCACCTGGAAACGCCGGCCGAAATTCTGCTGGTTGCTGATAACCTGAACAACATAGCTGCCGTTTTCCCATCCCTCCACGGTCACATCAAACTGGACGGGTCCTGCAGGATGAGACGAATGGTCGAGCAAATTAATCAGTCTTCCCTGCAGATCGGTGATGATGATGTAGAGCGGGGTAGCGGCCGAAAGGTTGATGCGTATGCTGAAGGTGCCGGAAGCAGGAGTCGGGAAAATTTCCAGGTGGTGCGCATCGCCGGACGGCCCGGGAAAGCTCCATCCGGTAGTGGTTCCGTAACGATACACGGTGGCCCCCACGCAAAGGGGCGTGATCCCATCGGGTATCACCATGCGGTTCATGTTAAGTCCCGCATTGCTATAGGTCCAGTTCAATCCTGCATCGTGGCTTTCAAAATAACCGCTGTTGTGCTGGACGCCCAGCCATACGGTGGTATCGTTCCAGACGGCGGTGGCGCCCACATCGCTCTGTAGAAAACCATTCAGAATACTCTCCTGCCAGGTGAGGCCGTTGTCAAGGGTTCTGAAAAAGGAAAC
>JAEUTF010000087.1 GCA_016788185.1 Bacteroidia bacterium
CTTCAGCATCTCGCCCCGCCTGATGCAATCTGCAACATACAAATCGTTCAGGTGCGTAAGGAGATCGGCAAAACAGGCTGGGTATTGATTGCAGTCCCTTGTTGAACAGGCCGAAAAACCGGGGACTACGTCCCCGCCCCGAAGTAAATTTAATGAACAGAAAATGGATAGTCGTATTTTAAATGCTTGTACCCGTTTGAAGACGGATAATTTTCGGGGGGACTCCGTCCCCGCCCCGAAGTAAATTTAAGGAACAGAAAATGAATAGTCGTATGTTAACTATTTGTACCCGTTTGAAAACGATTTGCTTTTCGGGGGGGACTACGTCCCCGCCCCAAAAGCAAAATTATTCAATGGAAGGTGATCAGTCGGGAAATAAACGTTTGCATCCGTTTAAAATGAATGAAGCTGTATGGAGTCAAATAGATGCATGAACCAGGAATCTGAAAACGGGGGCTTTCAACCCACCCCAAAGTAAATTCAGGCATCGAAAAAAGAAAGTAGGTTGATCATTCAATGTATTTATTTCAATGCGGACCTGTCGCTTTCTGGTACTCTGAAAAAAATCCGGATTTCTGCATTCTAAAAATCCGGGGGGACTCCGACCCCGCCCCAAAAGCAAAATTATTCAATGGAAGGTGATTAGTCGGGAAATAAACGTTTGCATCCGTTTGCTGACGGGAGCTCCCTGGATAAAAATCCGGAGCGGTTTGTTAAAAAGGGGGATGCTATCCCCGCCACGGCTCAAAGGTAGGGAACAGCGAATGGATAGTCGGATGTTACATACCTGTATCCGTTCAAATGCGGATGTACCATTGCACGGTAAGCTGAGGAAATCCGGAATTCTGCACTCGAAAAAAACCGGGGGACTTCGTCCCCGCCCCGGAGTACATTTAGGGAAAGGAAAATGGATAGTCGTATGTTAATCATTTGTACCCGCTTGAAAACGGATAATTTTCTGGGGGACTCTGTCCCCGCCCCGGAGTAAATATAGGGAAAGGGAAATGGACAGTCGTATGTTAATTACTTGTATCCGTTTGAAAACGATTTGATTTCCGGGGGGACTCCGTCCCCGCCCCGAAGTAAATTTAGGCATCGAAAAAAAGATAGTCGGATAATAAACATGTATATCCGTTTAAAACAGAAACTCTGCTAACAAATCGTAAAAAGTCAAATCGCAATGACTGCCGGTGTGACGTTCCATCTTTTGAACTTTCGTTAAGTAGCGAGCATCTGCACTCCGTAAAAAATCATTGCAAGCAAAAATTAATAGACCATCCTGAGCAGATCATAACTCATCATCATAAATAATCAGTAGACTCTTAAGTTTATAATAGACCCGAAGTTTAAATGATCAACACGGAACCATAGCCCCTTCTCCGCTCATGCCTGAAAAATTTCACTGATGTTTCGAACCGCCCGGATTGAAACTGCTATTCTCTTTCCAAAACCAATGCATGCAATACTTTATCGGCTATCCCACGCGGAGCCTATGCCATCATCATCAACCAAAAAATCTTCGGCACGTTGAACTTAAAAATTCACCATGTATACTTAGCCAGGCTGTCCCATACAATCTTCCCCACCGCCTTCACCCTTCTTCAGGCAAGGATCTTTGAGAAACGATCCGGCCATTTTCTCCCGGTACCGGACTGCCGAAAAGCAGGATACCGTTCAGGAAAGCGAAGAAAGTAACACCGGCCTGTGTCTCCAGCGTATCCTCGCCGAAGAAAGAACCGGCGGCAATCAGCAGGAAAGACAGGTATAGCACATCACGGCGCTGAAAGGCCAGGCGCAGACAGAAGATCAACACGGCCAGCAGCAGGAACAGTCCGGGCCATCCAAAAGCCACCGCAAAACTCAGGTATTGGTTGTGCGCCCTCAACCTCCACTCCTGACTGAGCGTGGAAAAACGATCGTTATAGGCTTCCTGAAAAGCAGCCGGCACATCCCCCGTTCCGACTCCGGCCACACGGTGCTGTCCGATGATCCAGGAGGCGGTCTTCCAATACTCCAGCCGCTGAGCGAGCGAATGGCCGCTGGCATATCCGTTGTAATAATAATTCCGGTATTCATTCGCCAGTTCCCGGAGGCGAAACAAAATGCTGTACTTCCCGCTCACATATTCGGGGGTCGGGTATCCCGCTTCGATGTTCTGTACATCCTCCTCGCTGAGCTGCGCAATACCGGCGGCGTCTTTACTAAAACCTTTATAAGTCAGATAACGGGCGAGGGTTACCAGCTGCATGTGTCCCTGCTGGTCATTCTCCCATACGCTCTGCCGGCTACGCTGCTGCCAGGCGGTATCCATCTCCAGATCGTTGTACTGCATCCAGATATAGCGGCCTTGCTCGGCGTCCTTCAGGCTCCAGTTGTTTTTATAGGGATTGCCCCTTGCCGTAAAGGTTTTCAGTTCGCTTTCCTCCACCTGAATCTCACGGATGGAATCGATGAAAATCATTTTATAGACGGCGGTTCCGGCCAGGCCTACGCCCAGCACCAGCAAGGCAGCAGCCATACGTACACCCGCTCCTCCCGGACGGAACATGCGCCACAGGGCACCCGCCACGAGCAAGATAAACAGGAGGGCTATGCCGGTCAGGGATTGAAGCAGCACCAGAAAAAAGAGACTCCAGGCGGCATAGAGGTACAGGACCGGTTTCCACTTCCGGTTCTCCGCCAGGGTACTCAGCCAGAGCGCCGCCACCAGGCTGAAATCAAGGAGCAGGCTGAGCCGGATGTGCGATATGAAAAGACTCAGGTCGCGATAGTCGCGGACCGGAGGACCGGCCAGGCCCAGCCAGGCTATCAGACCGGCGGCGGTCGATACCAATACGCCGGCCATGAGCGCATACAACACAATTCGTACCTGCTTTAGCGTTAGTGAGGGACCTGCAGCGATCAGCAGGGGCATAAGCAGGAGCGGCAGCTTCACGCGTATATCCTTCATCGCGTACTTCATGTCCTCCGTATTCCAGAGACCGGCCAGGTGTATGAAGAACAGGGCGCTCAGCAACCAGAATACCGGTTGCCGGAAAGCACGAAGCAGGCGTGGTGTGAGGCCGCCGGCCAGCAGCCATCCTCCGGCCATCACAAACTGACCAAGGCTCATGCCGAGGTTCCAGAGCGGCATGGAAAAAGCCGTGAGCAATACGCCGGCATAAAAAGCATAACCGCCGAAACGATCCAGGGCGCTGTTGTTTTGAATGGCTTCTTCGTTCAATCGGCAGATTCAGCTATACGGGTTCAGAATGAAGCGACATCACCCGGCGTACATCTCCTCAGGGGATGCATCCCGGCCGGCCCTGAAAACATCAGGGCTGGAAAGTCCTGTTGAGGATGGCCTGGTAAACGTTCTGGTCTTTCAGCGCACGTATGCCAAGCAGAATATCCGGATCATCGTCGAAACTGGTTTCGATGCGTCCGTTCTGGTAATAATACCTGGATACGATTTCATTCTCCAGGAGAATTTTCACCTCCTCTTTGTTCAGCTGAAGGTCGGTGGCCTTATCATGAGCCAGCATTTTTTTCACCGTTTCGTATTCACTTTTGATGTGATCAAAATACTTTTCCTTCTCCGCCTTCTCCTTCAGCTCCTCCAGTTTCTTCTCACTGTCGGTGGTGTAGTCGTATTTCTTATCCGACTGCCAGCGTATAAAATCATCGTACTCCGCATCGCTGATCCTGAATCCGCGTGCACTGCTGATGGCAGGATGGGTCATCTTGTACTCGGTGGCATAATCAAAAATGATGTAGTTGTTGATGAGCGCCTGCGAGATGCTGCTGAGCGCCGGAAACTCGGTGGTAAAGTCGGGGGTGATGCCGCCGCCGTCATACACCTTTCTTCCCTTCCGTGTTTTGAATTCGGAGATGAGGGAATCGGGAACCTTGCCCACGCTGCCGTCGGGATTCCGGTGAGAATAATCGAGCGCCTGAATGCAGCGTCCGCTGGGGATGTAATACTTGGCCGTGGTAATTTTCAGTTGAGAATTGTAGGTGAGCGGACGGGTGGTTTGCACCAGCCCCTTGCCGAAGGTGCGCTGGCCGATGATTACGGCCCGGTCGAGGTCCTGCAGGGCGCCGCTGACAATTTCGGCGGCCGATGCCGATCCGCTGCTCACCAGTACGGCGAGCGGCGTTTTCGTATCTACGGAAGGGTTAAGGGAACGGTAGACTTTGTCCCACTCCTTGACCTTGCCGCGGGTGCTGACCACCTCCTGGCCTTTGTCGATGAACACGTTGACGATGTTGACGGCCTCATTGAGCAGGCCCCCGGGATTACCCCGTAAATCAAGGATGATGCCTTTCACATTCTTTTTCTGCACCAGGTCTTCCACCGCATGCTTCACCTCCAGCCCCGCATCGTCCGTAAAACTGCCCAGACGGATGTAGCCGATCTCATTTCCAATGACCCCGTAATAGGGTACGTTCCGGATCGTGATCTCCTCACGGCTGAGGGTCTGACTGACGGGCTCTTTGCTGCCTTTGCGCTCCACCACAATGGAAATGGGCGTTTTGGGCTGCCCTTTGAGCATCTTGCTTACCTCATCGTATTTCTTTCCTTTAAGCGATTTCCCGTCGATGGAACGGATGATGTCGCCGGCCTGTAAGCCGGCCTTTTGCGCCGGAAAGCCCTCATAAGGATCCGTGATGATGACATCCTCTCCCCTTTGTCCGATGAGGGCGCCGATGCCTCCATATTGCCCGGTGGTGATGAAACGGTAATCTTCGGCCTCCTCTTCGGGGATGAACTGCGTATAGGGATCCAGGCTTTCCAGCATGGAGTTGATCCCTTCTTCTACAAGCAGCTTCGGATCCGTGGGATCTACGTAGTAGACGGTCAGTTCGCGAAGTACCGTGGTGAAGATGTCGAGGTTACGACTGAGCTCAAAGAAATTATCATCCGGGCTGCGGAAGGAGAAAAGTCCGAGACCCGACAGCAGGGCCAGCAGCCAGAAGCGAAATTGTTTGGTGTATTTTTTCATCATAGAAGGATCAGGGGACCGGGTCATAGCCGTGTCCTCCCCAGGGGTTGCACGACAGGATTCTTTTCAGCGCCAGCCAGCCGCCCTTAAAGGGACCGTGCTTGCGGATGGCGGCGGCTCCGTACTCGGAACAGGTGGGCGTATAACGGCAGGCAGGTCCGATGTGCGGCGAGATGGCATGCTTGTAGAAGCTGATCAGGGCCAGCAGCGTTTTACTGAGCAGCTTCTTCATTTCCCGGTTTTAAGCGTTTCAAAAGTAGGATTATTTTCTCTTCGGTAACGTGGTAGGAAGGGGGCGTATTGCACTGTGAAATAAACAGCAGGGCGAGGCCTTTCTGCTGATCATGGCAAAGGGCGTTCAGTTCGTGTTTGTTCCGGCGATAGGATTCCCGCATCAGGCGCTTCATCCGGTTGCGGTCATGGGCGTGTTTCATGCGTCGTTTGGGGGCGCTGAAGGCGGCCTTGACCGGAGCCTCCGCATCGTAGGGCTGTTCCAGAAAGAGGAGACGGAAGGGCGCCTGCTGAATCACTTTCCCACGACTGAAGAGGTCCTCCAGCATGCTCCTGCTCTTCAGCCGCTCGGAAGCGCCCAAGGTATTTCGGGGTGGTGGAAGAGGTGGTATCATAACCGGGCAGAAGGGTCTTGTCTTTCCTTTATAAATGTTGCCAGGTCAGGAATTTAATGCGCTCAGTGAAAAGGATGGTCGGCCATCGGCAGAACAGGATCGGGCCGGATTCCCGGGAATGAGGAAACCTTTCCCTGTGCTTACTTATTCTTTTTCAGATAGTTCTCAATGCTCATGGTCATCGACGGAGCTTCCGGTACCGGCGCCTGAATGTCGAGACGAAGCCCTGCCTCCACTACGGCCTGAGAGGTTTGCGAGCCGAAGGCCGCAATCAGGGTGGTGTTTTGCGTAAAGTCGGGGAAGTTCTTAAAGAGCGAAGTCACCCCTGCAGGACTAAAGAAAACCAGCATGTCGTACTTCACATCGGCCAGGTCGCTCAGGTCGGAACAGACCGTTTTGTAAATCGTGGCCTTGGTGAATGAAATGCCCTGCGCACTGAGGGTATCGGCAATGTCCTGCTTGGCAATATCGGAGCAGGGAAGCAGGAACTTTTCCTTCTTGTGCTTCTTCAGGATTTCCAGCAGATCGTTGATATTCTGCTTGCCGGCAAAGATCTTGCGCTTGCGGAACGTGATGAACTTCTGCAGGTAAAAGGCCGTAGATTCGGAAATACAGAAGTACTTCAGCTCCTCCATGTTGGTGATGCGCATCTCGTTGCAGATGCGGAAAAAATGATCAGCAGCGTGACGGCTGGTGAGAATAACAGCAGTGTGATCAGGAATGTTGATCCTGTCCTTGCGAAAATCCTTGGCAGGAATACCCTCAATATGGATGAAGGGCCTGAAATCAATTTTCAGGTTGTACTTCTTCGCGAGATCATGATAAGGCGACTTCTCTGACTCCGGCTTCGGCTGTGTAACGAGTATGGATTTTACTTTCAAGGGCTGCTAATGGATGGGGTAATTTCCAGACTGGTTTCCGAAATTTTACTCACATACCGGTCATCTTCCAAATGATCAGCAGGGGGGCGATTTCGAATGTGCAAAGGTACAAAAACAAATAAAACAGGGAGAAGCCCGGTACACCCGTCCAGATACCGATGGCCCTGACCAGCCTGTAGAGGAAAAGCAGCGCAATGAGCGCCGCGCTGATGAGCAGGATCCACCACCGCAGCGAGGAGGGGGCATAAGCCAGTAATATATTGACAGGCAATAACAAAAGACCAACCATCATCACCATGAGAAAGATGTTGAAGATGTAAAGCGCCACCGGTTTTTCCATATCGAATACGGCGCTGAGAAAGCGCAGAGCGATCATTTTTACCGAATAGGCGCTGGCGATAACGACCGAAAACAGGGCAAAGCGCATGAGCCCTCCCTGTATAAATCCCATGTCCCAATGCAGGTAAATGCTGGCCTGGTACAGAAAAAGCCCCATCAGCAGGTATGAAATAATGGAGAGAATCAGCGATGCCCGCTGCAAAAGCACACTCTCGTCACGAACAATCTGGTTGGTGGCGGTGATGTTGAAAAAAGCACTGAACAGTTGCCGGAAGATGCGGTAGTAGAAAAACCGGAACCAGGTAAAAAATCCGATCAGGGCAATGAGGGTGATGGTGAACCAGTCACTGATTTCATTGCTCAGGGGCTGGGCATTGGGATGACGCGGCCGGAGGAGATGCCCTTTGAAAAGGCCGGGGCCTTCCAGCGACTGGGATCCGATGGCCGGCGTGTCGGACTGGACGGCATTTTCCGTCTCTTCTTCGTCGGTGAACCGGAAAACGGAAGACGGAGCGGCGGCAACCGAGTCACTACGCAACAAACTATCGCCTGCAAGGCTGTCGCCACCGCTATGTTGTGCTACTGCTTTCATTCCCTGCTACAAACATAAAGATTAGCCCCTTAAAATCGCGTCCATTCCAAAGGGCTTATAAACAGGAAGGAATGGAAAAACATGCCGCATCATCCAAAGCCAGGAAAGGGGGAGAAATTTTCCGATGACTAAAAACCGGCAAGTTTCTGTATCAACCGGCCGGAAAAAACAGGATCAGGTCTTTTTTACGTAGGGTACAAAGGTGCAATGGAGGCTTACCTTGATCACCTCCGCGATACTCTGGGTAACCACCTTGGGGACCTCGATGTTGTAATCCTTGAGGGCCACCAGGAAATTCACTGATAAATAAATTTTACCATCTTCCACTTTCAGCGTGCCCTTCTCGGTGATGTCTCTGGCTACACCGTGCAGGGTAAACGTACCGCTGGCCGTTACGCCGGCTACCGTATCCCGCTGCCAGTTGATTCCTTCATTGATTTTTCCCTTAAACGTAGCCTTGGGATACTTTTCACTCTCTACATACTTCTCGTTGAAATGCTCCTCCATGAGCGACTTTTTAAACTTGAATGTCCGCATGGGCACGGTAAACATCACCTCGCCGGTCGAACTGGTAAGCACCGCTGTCATGCTCTGTGAAGAAGCATCGATGTTCTCAAGGGGTGTTTCCGAGAAGAAATTCACATTGCCGCCGGTGGCCAGATACACACTCTGCGCGGACACCGCCGTTCCCGTCAGGAAAAAAAGGAGCGAAACCGTGAAGAGTTTATGGAGGGCTTTCATGGTACAAAGATGAGGGGAGAAGATGTGTTTTTGTTGAAGAATAAAGGATTCAGTGTATGTTGATTGTCATAATAAGAGAGAAAACAAGGTACCCCTTGTCCGCTCCTGTGAAATTCCCGCTTATAATGGAATTACGATCCCGCACTTCCGGTGACTTCGTCGCCTTTCCATGCATCATTCCCGGCTCACACCCAGCCCTTCAGTTTGTACCAGGCCAATGCCACCAGTTCCCTGTAACAGATGACCTGGTAATGAAGGTGGTTCCAGAACTGGTAACGCAACTGCAGGCTGCCGCCTACTTCCGGCAGGGGAATTTTACGTCCGCCCAGCTGATCATCCCGGTAATCCAGATCGGCAGGGGCGGATACATTGAACGTAGGCACTCCACCGACCTTTGCAAAGCCTAGTTTCCTGAAGGTGAGTACAGCTCTTCGCATGTGCTCCGGAGAGGTCACCAGCAAACAGTTTTTCAGGGCGGCCTGCGGTGCAATCTGCAGGACCTCCATCGCTTCCTCACGCGTGTTTTTTCCCTTTATCTCCAGCAGGATCCTGCTGCTGTCAACACCTCGCAGCAGCAGTTCGCTACGGATACCCCAGGCATCGCTCAACTCCGGGTGTACACAGACCGCCGCCGGCTGTGCCACGATGACGGTTGCACCAGGGTGTTGCTTCCAGACATTGGCGGCATACCAGGAACGCATCAGGGCTGATTCAGCCGGATAGCCGGAGCCCCCCATCAGAATGATGTAGTCGGGTTTAAAGGAATAGCTGCTCTGGCTTGTGCCCAGCCAGTGATACATCCGGAAAGGACCGGTGGTAAATGAAAAAAAAAGGCAGAATACCAGGAAGACGGCCACCGCGATAAATACGATCCGGCCTGCTTTTAAAACAATACCTGCTGCTTTGCGCATGCCTGCAAAAGTAGCGTATTCAGCCCGATGCAACGCCGATCCCGGGCGGGCCTTCTTTGACTAAAGAGCAGGGATCTGAATCCTGCAGAGCGGATGAAAATCCGGCCAAAAGCGAAGGCCGTGTTTATGGGTGCCGGCCGGATGATTTTCCCTTACCTTCGCGTCCGATATGCGATTCCTGAACCTACTCCTCGCCACCGCGTTCTGTCTGTCTTCCTGCAGCCGCAGGACCGGTGATAAAGATGATACCACGATGTCCACAAAAGATGCCCATTCCTTTGCCCGTCCTGAAGAAGCCCTTGTACGCCACCTGGATTTAAATCTGAAGGTGGATTTCAGCAACCAGGAGTTGAGCGGTACGGCTACCCTGCAGATTGATAATCTGTCGAAAGGCAGTCAGCTCCACCTCGACACCCGCGACCTGCGCATCGATTCCATTCTGCTCGATGACGGCAGTACGGCTAAATACGACCTGATGCCCGCGGTACCCTACCTCGGTAGCGAGCTGGTGGTCTATATTAAACCCACGACCAAAAAAATAACGATCGCGTACCGGACCTCGCCGCAGGCGGCGGCCCTGCAATGGCTGAAGCCCGAACAGACTGCCGGTGGCAAGCAGCCCTTCCTCTTTACGCAGAGCCAGGCGATCCTCGCCCGTACCTGGATTCCGATCCAGGATTCGCCGGGCATTCGATTTACGTATACGGCCAGGGTTAGTTGCCCGGCAGGCCTCATGGCGCTGATGAGCGCGGAAAACGATACGGTGCTGCATCCCGATGGTGTGTACACCTTCAAAATGCCGCAGGCCATTCCGGCCTACCTCATGGCGCTGGCGGTGGGCGACCTGCGCTTTCATCCCTATGACGAACGCAGCGGCGTCTTTGCCGAACCGGTCACCCTCGACAAGGCCACCTATGAATTTGCGGACCTGCCTAAAATGATCACGGCGGCGGAAGAACTGTACGGACCCTATGCCTGGGGACGCTACGATGTGCTGGTGCTTCCACCCAGCTTTCCTTTTGGTGGCATGGAAAATCCGCGCCTCACCTTTGCCACGCCCACCATCATCGCCGGCGACCGGTCGCTGGTGGCCCTCATCGCCCACGAACTCGCACACAGCTGGAGCGGCAACCTGGTGACCAACGCCACCTGGAACGACTTCTGGCTGAACGAAGGCTTCACCGTGTATTTTGAAGCACGGATCATGGAAAAACTTTACGGAAAAGAGTACGAAGACATGGCCACCGTACTGGCCGAAGGTGAACTGCGCAAAACGGTGGCGGCTCTGGGTGAGGACAACCCCGACACCCGTTTGTACCTCAACCTCGAAGGCCGCGATCCCGACGACGGCATGAGCGACATCGCCTATGAAAAAGGCCGCTTCTTCCTGCTCAACATCGAAAGGGCGGTAGGTCGCGAACGCTGGGACGCCTTCCTCAAACAGTACTTTGCCGAACATGCCTTTCAGAGCATCCATACCGAACAGTTTCTGACCTATCTCGAAGAAAACCTGATTCAGGGCGACGGAAAACTCCGGAACACGAAGATCCGCGATAACAAGTGGGTGTTCGGCACCGGCCTTCCCGACAGCTTCCCAAAAGTGCATTCAGCAGAACTGGAAAAGGCACAGGCCCTCGCCGCTGATTTTGCCGCCGGAAAAACCATACAAAACCCGCAGGGCTGGACCACCCACCACTGGGTATATTTTCTGCGTCAGCTGCCTGCACAACTCAGCCCGGCACAAATGGAAGACCTCGACCGGCGCTTTCAGTTCACCGGCAGCGGCAACAGCGAGATTCTCTGCCAGTGGCTGGAGATATGTATCCGCAACCAGTACACGAAAGCCGATGCCTCGCTGGAGCGCTTTCTAACGTCGGTGGGTCGCCGTAAATTTCTGAAGCCCCTGTATACCGCGCTGGCCGCCACTCCTTCCGGAAAGGAAAAAGCCAGAGCCATCTACGCGAAGGCGCGTCCCGGATACCACTCTGTTTCGTCCGGCACCATCGACGAACTGCTGAGGTGATGCTGCGGCTTCGCCTGATAGAAGAAAGGAACCTCCATTTCGTTTCCCAAAGAGCCCCTCATCAGGGCTCTTTGAGCTTCCAGCGCTTTTAACATCCGCCTGTTGACAAGTAACAAGGCACGGAGGTCCGGGCCGCAGATCACCGCTATACTTTAGTCCGCAGCAATACCGCCGAGCGCCGTAACGCTTCTTTTCTTCTTATGCTTGCTGACAGGTTTTTTGCCGGATCAACAGAACCCTATGAACGGCCACTAAAAAACAGCAAGATGAAAACCTCCGACCGCTGCGTCTGTACAGCGATTTCCCCTCCGACCGAAACCTGAGCGTCACCGGCACCACACCGGCTCCCTCCATCTTTAACCAATGCATTTGTCCGCCACCGCGGACCCGCATCTCCCATGCCAACTAACGACCATGAATATACGTATCATATTTTTCATTTCCATGCTGATGTCGTACGCCGTAACCGGCTTCGCCGGCACGGACTCCCTGATCAGTAAAAGCAGGATCTTCAGGGCCGATCTGAGCGGCAGTTATGCAGCCGAAAAAAACTGGTGGAACGGCGAGCAGCAGGCGGTACAGATCAGAGGTCTGGCGGAAGCCCGTTTCCGCAAATCAAAGGCTTCCGGATGGAAACACGATCACTTTTTGCACAGCCAGATGGGCTATACCGGCTTTAAGGATTCCCTGTGGATCAAGAGTGCCGATATTTTTAAAGTACAGCTGCGCTGGATGGAGAAAAGAGGAGTCAGGCTTACGCATACCTACTCCATCAGTCTTCAGTCGCAATGGCTGAATACATGGAGCTGGACCGGCGATGTAAAATCCTGGCAGGGTGGCTTCATGAATCCCTCCACACTGGAAGCGGGATATGGTTTCACCTTTACCTTCCTGCAGCAAAGCTATCTCGTGCTGATTCCCGCCACGCTGCAGGTTCAGGTACAGCCCGGCAAAACCATGCCGGCGGCTAATGATGAACGACCCTTCTTTACAGCGGCCAGCAGTCGTGTTTACTCGCGCTATGGCTTCAGTGGCGTGCTGCAGATCGATGAGAATTTCTATGAAAACAGGCTGCAGTGGCAACACCAGTCGCGGCTCTTCTTCAACAACCTCACCGAACGACAGATCCGCTTCGACATCAGCAACCGGGTTTGCATCCGCTTTCTGAAACATCTCCAGTTGCGGCTGGAAACATCGATTCAATATCTCCCGGAGCAGAGTCTTCGCTTACAGTACAGGCAGGAAGTGTTATTGGGGATCTTCTACGAATACAGGAAATGACGCGCCGGAAAGAACCTTTTTCAACACCATTTTATGCAGCGCTTTCAACGTCATTGGTTTTTCTCAAAACGATTTTCGAAGATCCCCGAACCTGCTTGCTTCCCGCAGAAACCTCCCCTGTACATAAAGGTGAAGCACACTTGCCCCGGAGGGGCAAGACCTCTTTAACCCCGTGCTCCGCACGGGGTCAAAAACCGCAACTACCCCAAGCCCCGAAGGGGCGAAACACCATCAACCCCCCGCGAAGAACGAGTATGAGGCACCCGACACATCCTCCGCTGCCCCGAAGGGGCAACACGTTTTTAACCCCGTGCCCCGCACGGGGTTAATGACCACAACTACCCCAAGCCCCGGAGGGGCGAAACACCTGGCGCCAGATAAAAGAAGTAAATCCAAACACTGCTAAAAAATCAATCATGGGAAGCTACACTCAAATCATCTATCAGATCGTCATCGCCACACAATCACGCCGTAAGATACTTTCGAAACCAAACAGGACGCAACTCTACAAATACATCAGCGGAATCATAAAAAATAAATCCTGCATTCTCTTTGCCATCAATGGAACTGAAAATCATTTTCATCTGGTGATCTCTCTTCACCCCTCCGTGGCGCTGGCGGATCTGGTACGAGAAATAAAAACCTCATCAAATAAATTCATTAAGGAGCAGTCGCTGTTCCCGGAATTTCAAAGCTGGGGGGTAGGGTACGGCGCGTTTACCTATTCGGTCGAAGCGCTGTCCAATCTGATCCGTTATGTGGAGAACCAGGAAGAGCATCATAGAAAAACAGCATTCAAGACAGAGTTTGTTGACCTGCTGGAGGCTCATCGTATTTCCTATAAAGAGGACTATCTTTTTCTTTAATATTCGTTTATGTTCAACCCCTCCGGGGTTGGATACAACTGCTTTAAAGGCCATGGGCTGCACCCATGGCTATAAAAGGTTGACCCCTTCGGGGTCACCGGCAAACGCTACTCATCGCTGGAAAAAGAGTATTCTCTTCGGGGTCAAACCAGGGTGGTATTACTCAGCCGGGCAATTCGTCCTTTAGTTTCTGGTAGGCGGCCTTTCGCTCCACCCCCTTCTTGCTGCCAAGCCGCTTCCATTCCTCCATGATGCGCGATACCCGGTTTTCGGGATTGGGATGCGTACTGAGAAAAACAAGCGGCCCCAGGCTTTCTCCCCTGGCTTCCATCTTTTCGAAAAAACGGGCCACACCCCTCGGGTCATACTCCGTGTCGTACAAATAACGGACACTCTGCATGTCGGCCTCCGTTTCATCACCGCGGCTGAAGCTGAGTCCGGCCAGTCCTCCGGCAAGATCGCCCAATACCGAACCATCGCCAAAAACAAATTGTGCGATCAGGCGGATCCCGTAGCTTTTGGTCATTTGCTCGGTGCTGTGACGAAGGTCGGCGTGCGCGATCTCGTGTCCGATCACCCCGGCCAGCTGATCCTCGCTGTCGAGATAACGGATCAGGCCGGTGTACACATAGATGTAGCCGCCCGGGGTGCAAAAGGCATTCAGCACGGTATCGTTGTGCAATACCCGCAGTTCCCACCTGAATTCATCGCGGTGCAGTACCTCATCGCTGGCAAGGATTTTTGATACCAGGGCGCGCAGGTGTGCGTACACCTGTGGATATTCCTTCTCATCCAACAGCGGGTATTCCAGGGGTTTACCCGATAAATCCGCCTGAAACTGCGCGCCCATTTCGGCATCGTCTCCGGGACTGAAAAAGTTCAGGTCGCCGTCCTTGCTGGTACAGGAAGAAAGGGTCAGCATAAATCCAAGCCCGAGAAGGAGATGAAAGAATGATTTTTGATGCGTTGAAGGAAACATGGAAGCGCTTTGTTCGTATATATTTGCCTAACAAATTTAAAGCATACTACGTGATATGTTAATGAAAGATTTAGTCGCCGCCTTTACAGGTCACCTGCGTGAAGCCATGGAAATCGGCAGCAATGCCCGTCTTACAAAATCCGACCATCCTATCCGCAATGTGCTGATTACCGGCCTGGGCGGTTCCGGCATCGGCGGCAGCATCATTGCACAACTTACCGATAAGAGCATGCCGGTGCCGCTGTTGGTAAATAAAGATTATTTTCTGCCGGCCTTCGTCGACCGGCATACCCTCGTGATCGTTTCGTCCTACTCCGGCAATACCGAAGAAACCCTGCAGGCGATGGATGCCGCCCTCGCGAAAGGAGCCAAAATCACCTGTGTTTCATCGGGTGGTAAAATCGCTGCGCTGGCCAAAGAAAAAGGCCTCGACCTGGTGAGCATCCCGGGTGGCATGCCGCCCCGCGCCTGTTTCGGCTACTCGTTCACGCAGTTGCCTTACATCCTCCAGTTTCACGGACTCATCGGCGACGGTTTTCGTCAGGACCTGAACGACACCATTTCACTCCTCGATCAGGAAGAACAACACATCCAGAAGGAAGCAAGAAGCATTGCGGAGAGCCTGGTCGGAAAGCTGCCCATCATCTACTGCGAAGCACGGTACGAAGGGGTGGCGGTCCGTTTCCGTCAGCAGATCAACGAAAACAGCAAAATGCTCTGCTGGCACAACGTCCTGCCGGAGATGAACCACAACGAACTGGTAGGCTGGACAGAAGCGCATCCCGAAGCCGTGGTGCTGATGTTCCGCTGTGAAGATGATTATTTCCGTACCCAGAAGCGCATGGAAATTTCACGCGATGTGGTGAGAAAGCACGGCGCCGGGTACATCGAAATGGCCGCCAAGGGCCGCACGCAGCTCCAGCGTTCGCTTTATCTGCTTCACCTGGGCGACTGGATCAGCTGGTACATCGCTGAAATAAAAGAGATCGATGCCACCGAAGTACGGGTGATCGACTTCCTGAAAAACGAACTCTCAAAAATGTAAAATGAGGACCCTGCTGATCCCGGTATCCCTTTCCCTTTTTCTGCTTTCCTGCAGCGGACCAAAAACAGAAAATACCGAAGACTGCGCCACCGATTCGTTGCAGGCCGCCACGCTGGCGGCTGTGCAGGAACGTGATACCACGGCTACCCCTGTCCCCGAAGGCAGCTTCTCACTGCAGGTGTATGAAAATCAGGGCAGCGACGGCCTCAGCGGTTTCGGCTACGATATTCTGAAAGACGGGCAGGCGATGATTCACCAGCCGCACATCCCTGCCATCAGCGGGATGAAAGGTTTTGCCACCAGGGAGGATGCGGAAAAGGCCGGCGGACTGATGCTCATGAAAATTCAAAAGGGTATCATGCCTCCCACCCTCTCCATCCGGGAAATGGACAGCCTGCACATCGTGCAGTAACAGGAGCGCAGCGCCCCTGATCAGCTCTTCATCCTGAAATGATCGAACACTATTTTTGCTTTCGCCGTTCCGATCAGGGCACTTAATTCATCCAGCTTCGCCTCACGTACCCGCTTTACCGAACGGAAATGCCGCAGCAGTGTCTCGGAGGTAGACTCCCCGATGCCTTTGATCTCCGACAATTCGGTTTTAATGACGCCCTTGCTCCTTTTCTTGCGGTGATGCGTGATCCCAAAACGATGCACCTCATCCCGCAGGTGCTGAATCACCTTGAGGGTTTCGCTCTTCTTGTCGAGGTACATGGGCAGTGAATCACCGGGATAATAAATTTCCTCCAGCTTCTTGGCGATGCCGATGATGCTGACCTTTCCTCTTAAATTCAGCTTCTCCAGGCTGCTGAGCGCGGCCGACAACTGGCCTTTGCCTCCATCGATCACGATGAGCTGGGGAAGCGCCTGTTCCTCCTCCAGCAGGCGCTTGTAGCGGCGGTAGATCACCTCCTCCATGCTGGCAAAGTCATCCGGGCCCTGCACGGTTTTAATGTTGAAATGCCGGTAATCGCTCTTCGACGGCCGTCCGTTTTTGAAAACACTCATTGCGGCCACCGCATCATCGCCCTGGAAATTGGAGTTATCGAAGCACTCGATGTGATAGGGCTTTTCGGGCAGACGTAAGTCGCCCTGCATCTGTGTCATCAGCCGCTCAATACGGTGTTCGGGGTTCAGCTTGTCGGCCTGCTCCAGTTTGTCCTTCATGTAATAGCGGGCGTTCTTCTCCGACAGATCGAGCAACTTTTTCTTGTCGCCGATTTTCGGAACCGTGAATTCCACTCCGGGAATTTCCTCCTCCAGTTCAAAAGGTACCAGGATCTCTCTGGAGTCACTGTGATAACGCTGACGCAGTTCCGCCATGGCCAGGCCGAGCAGTTCGGCCGGCGACTCCTCCAGCTTCTTCTTTATTTCCAGGGTATGCGACTGGATGACGGCCCCGTTCATTACCTTCATGAAATTGACATAGGCATTGCTGTTATCATCCACAAAGGCAAATACATCCACATTGTGAATGTTCGGATTCACAATCACGCTCTTGCCTTTGTACGTTTCAAGGATCTCTATTTTCTCCTTGCACTTCTGGGCTTCTTCAAACTCGAACCTGGACGCATGGCTCTTCATCTGATCACCCAGGCGGCGGATCACAAAATTGATATTCCCTTTCAGGATTTCCCGGATGCCGGCAATGGAGGTGTCGTAGTCTTCCTTCGACTGCAGGTTTTCGCAGGGTCCCAGGCAGTTGCCGATGTGGTATTCGAGGCACAACCTGAACTTCCCCTTTTGGATATTCTCCTCCGTCAGATTCAGGCTGCAGGTGCGCAGCCGGTACAGGTTGTTGATGAGTTCCAGCAGGGTATTGATCAGTCCCACCGAGGCATATGGGCCGAAGTACGCGGATCCGTCGCGGATGAACCGCCGGGTATAAAAGACACGGGGAAAGGGCTCGTTTTTGATGAGGATCCAGGGATAGGTTTTATCGTCTTTAAGACTGACATTGTACTTGGGCTGGTGCTTCTTGATCAGGTTGTTTTCCAGTAGCAGGGCATCGTACTCCGACTCCACCACGATGGTGCGGATGTCGGCAATCTGCCGCACCATGATCAGGGTGCGGGTGTTGTCATGCGACTTGTTAAAATAACTGCTGACCCGTCGTTTGAGGTTCTTGGCTTTACCGATGTACAGGAGCTGCTGCTGTATGGAATAAAACTGGTACACCCCCGGACTTTCCGGAAGCGTATCAAGGATGAGCCGTATGTATTTGTTTTCAGTAGCCACTTATTGCCTGAGCACTTCCCTGTAAATTTGCAAGGTTTTTTCGGCCGTCCGGCGGAAGGAAAAATCAGCGGCACGCAGGCGGGCCTGTTGCACCATTTTATCGTTCAGGGAGGCATCGGCAAAAATACGAAGTACGGCCTGCTTCAGCCCTTCGTAATCGCCGGGATCCGCCAGAAGGCCCGTCACGCCATCCTCCACCAGTTCGGGAATGCCACCCGCGCGGGTCGCCACCACCGGCACACCGGCGGCAAAAGCCTCCAGGATGATGGTGCCCAGCCCTTCCGTGACCGACGTGATCAGGAAAAGGTACAGCGACTGCATCACCTCCACCACGTCTTCACGAAAACCCAGCAGGTGTACCCGCTCCTGCAGTTCCATGTCCGCTATCTCTTGCCGGATCGACGCTTCTTCGGGTCCGCTGCCTGCGATGATAAAATGAAAATCCGGTCCTTCCTTCAGCAGGGCTTTGGCGGTACGGAGGAAGGTGGGATAGTCCTTGTGGCTGGCGAGCGCGCTGAGGTTGCCGATCAGTTTTACCCCTGGTCCCAGGCCCAGCTCAGCCTGCAGCTTCCGGCGGCGGACAGGCGGGTCGTAGCGCGACAGGTCGATGCCCGAGTGCACCACGGCCAGCACAGAGTCATCGCGAAGGGCCGGCGCGGTAATCCGGCGGATCGTGTCCGACACGCAGAGAATCCGTTTCACGGAAGGATGATTGTACTTCCACCTGGAAAAAGCATGGTCCGACACCGCGAAATCCACACGCCGGCTGACAATTAACGGTGTTGTATTACCGAAAAGAGCGCAGGAAAGCACGGCGGCGCTGTGTGCATGGGAATCGTGGGTGTGCACCAGGCTGATGCCCTCCTTCCGGCAGATGCCGGCAATCCTCGCGGCAAGTGCCAGGCCAAGCAGGCCGCGGCGTCGAAAATGCTGCACCTTCAATCCCGCCTTCTGCATCCGCGCCGAGAGCGCAGAGCCCTCCGGGCAAAGCACGATCTGCTCCAGGCCGGCTTCCATCAGCGCTTCGGCCAGGTAGGCCGCCTGCTGTTCACCGCCGCGCCAGCCGGAAGGGGTGGAAACATGAAGCAGCTTCATATGGTTTTTCCCTGGTGGAGGTAATAGAGCCGCAGGTATTTGAGAAATACCGCATGCGCGCTGTTGACCCCGATGATGAAGCCGGTGAGCCCGTCGAGAAAACCGCGGCGCAGGATGTAATTGCGGATGAAACGTGCCGGGGGCTTGTAAAATAATTTCAGCAGACTGCCCGTCTCGCCCTTTTCATACAGGGCCCGGGCCCCGATCGTGCTGAAACGGTCAATCTGTTTCAGGTGATCCGAGAGGCTGCTGTAGGAATAGTGGAGGATGTCGCCCTTCAGTTGCATGGTGACGGTCTCCTCGTGAAAACGATAGCGGTCGTGCGGATTGGTGCCGGCCCAGGTGCCCGCGCTGCGCTGGTACAGGCGCAACTTGACATCCGGGTACCAGCCGCCGTGGCGCACCCACACCCCGCAATAACAGGTGAGGCGGTTCATGGTATATCCCTTTACGGAAGGTTCCTGCATCACCCGTGCGATATCGGCCTTTAGCTCGGAACTCAGCGCTTCATCGGCATCCAGGGCCAGGACCCAGTCGTGGCTGGCCTTCCCGGTGGCGAAATTCTTCTGTTCGATGTAGCCCAGAAAAGGCTGGTGAACAAGGGTGGCGCCCAGCGAACGGGCGATCTCCACGGTGCCATCGGTGGAACCGGAATCCACCACCAGGATCTCATCACCGAGTCCGGCGACGCTCTCCATACAGCGGCGGATATTTTTCTCCTCGTTAAAGGTGATGATGACAACGGACAGGGCGGGCATGGGCTGACAGATCACACAAAGTAAAAGGATTTTTGTGAATATGATTTTCCATGGTACCACGAAGGGGCCGGCGGTGTCACCAGGACAGGACCGGAATGGCAGCAAAAAGAAAAAGGCCGTCCCCTTGTGAAGGACGGCCATCCGCTTTTCCGGTCAACGTGGTTTAATGCTGAATTGAAAATCGCGAAAGGGTTTGTTGTTCAGCATTTTTCAAGCGGAGAATATACATTCCGGCATCCCACATGGAAGGGTCGAGGCGAATTTCGGATAGGCCTGAGGGATAGTCCCTTTCCATGCGTTGGATCAGTTGACCCTGGATACTGAGAACTTCGATGATCAATGGCCCTGCCTGGCTGAGCTGGAACTGCAGGGTGAATGGCCCGGAAGCAGGATTCGGAAATACCTTCACGGGAATGGCATTGTTCAGCTCCGAAAGGCCGGTGCTGCCTCCGATGCGCCAGGCGTAAACGCTGTCGCACCAGGTAATCACATTGCCGAAACTGTCGTAGGCATTTACGCATACGTAGTACCAGCCGGTGGCATTGTACTGATGGATGAATGGCCCGGGACCTGAACCGTTGGTGCTGTCGCCGAACGACCAGACATATTGCCAGCCGCTGCAGTTGTTGGCAATGATGAAGGTGACATTGCCGTTGCCGATGCTTGAATCAGGGATGGCGTAAAACTGCGGGATGCAATTCGCGCCGGAGCCGATCACGATGGAGTCGCAATAGGATGACTGGCAGCCTGAATTGTTGTAAACGGTGAGGCAAACGAGGTAGGTACCGGCCGTGGTGTAGGTGTGATTCGGGCTGAAGGAAGTGGAACTGCTGCCGTCACCGAAAGTCCATACCACATTGGTGAAACTGCCCTGCGACAGGTTGGTGAAATAGGTGGTGTTGGTGACGGTGTCGGTCGAATAGGAGAAGTAAGCCTGGCAGCCGGCTCCGCCCGGAATGACAAGGGTGTCGCACCAGGTGGCGGTACAGTTCAGGCTGCTGTCGGTTACGGTGAGACAAACCAGGTAACTGCCGGGATTGCTGTAAATGTGGGTCGGGAAGGTGGCATAACTCACGGTGCCGTCGCCAAAGGTCCAGTAGTATACATCGTACTGGCTGACCGCCGGATTAAAGATATAGGTACTCAGCTGGTTGCTGACCGAGAACTGGGCATTGCAGTTGCCTGCTGAATTGCCCGCATAGACGGTGTCGCACCAGGTGTCGCTGCAGCCCTGTGTGGAATCGATGATGGTCAGACAAGCCACATAGTAGCCGGAAGCGGCATAGGTGTGGGTCGGATTCATCTGGGTAGACGTAGTACCGTCGCCGAAAGTCCAGTAGAAATAACCGGGAGATCCGCTGGATAAATTCAAAAAGGAAACCGCATTGCCGGCAAGGCTGCTCGCACTGAAATAGGCCTGGCAGTTCGCGCCGCCCGTAATCGTGATTTGCTGACATACCGTATCCACACAGCCGGTAGTGGTGGTGATGGTCAGGCATACCTGGTAGGTACCGGCGCTGGCGTAGCTGTGCGAAGGATACTGGTTGCTGGCGGTACCGCCGTCGCCAAAGGTCCAGTAGTAGGAGCTGATGGCTCCGCCCGTGGTGTTGGGGTAAAAGGAAGCGACACCGTTCTGTTGGGAGAAGGTGAAGTTGGCCGAACAGGAAGGACTGGAGTTGATGCTGATGGTGTTGCACACGGAATCCACACAGCCGCTGTAGGTCACGATGGTCAGACAAACCGTATAGTTACCGGCATTGGCATACGTATGTACGGGGAATTGTCCGCTGCCGTTCGATCCGTCGCCGAAGCTCCAGGTATAGGAAGAAACTCCGCTGAAGCTTCCGGCATTGAAACCGTTGAAGTAGGCCGATCCATTGCTCTGCTGGTAGCTGAAACCGGCAATGCAGTTCACCGGCGGCAGGTTGGAAACGGAATCGCAATAGGTGTCGGTGCATCCGCTGGCAGAATCCACCAGGGTCAGGCAGACCAGGTAGGTGCCCTGGCTGGCATACTGATGCGCCGGGTATGGTGCCGTCGACGTATTGCCATCGCCGAAAGTCCAGAAGTACGAATAGCCGGTGGAATAGTTGAGCGGGAAGAAAAAGGTCAGGCCCATGCTGTCGGACGCGGTGAAACTGGCGTCGCAGTTGCTGCCGCCTTGTATTGAAATCACGGAGCAATAGGTGTCGTAGCAGGCCGTGTTGCTGTCGCCCACGGTCAGGCATACCGTATACAGGCCGGGCTGGGCATACTGGTGGGTGGGGCTGATGATGGAAGAACTGCTGCCGTCACCGAAACTCCAGCTCACCTGCGTATAAGGGCCCGTGGAAGCGTTGATGAACTGCACACTGTTTCCCTGGATGTTGGGAGAGAAATAGGCCTGGCAGCCGCCGCCGTTGGCGATCACCAGGGTATCACAGTGGGTAGACTGACAGGCGCTGAGGCTGTCCCAGATGGTCAGGCAAACGCCGTAGATACCGGGTGCATAGGTATGGGAAGGATTCGGCTGGGAAGAGGTGCTCCCGTCGCCGAAATACCAGGAAAGCGCCGAATAATTGCCGCTGCTGGTATTGGTAAAGACAATGGTGCCGGTGCCGGGCTGCTGGTTCATGACAAAGGAAGCCTGGCATTGGGCGGAGGCGTTCTGCCAGAATGCTGCGGTGAGCAGCAGCCAGAGCAGGAAGAGTGATTTCGTTTTCATGTTAACGCGTGTTTTGGAATGTCAACGGAGCAAATGTAGCGGGCGGTGAGCGGACCGGGAAATGCATTTTTACCAAAAATTACGCGTTCAAAATTCCAATACAGTAAATAAAAGCCTTCGGGCCGGAAAACTCCGCCTGAAAAATTAAGCAGAATGGGCCGGGGAGTATCCCGATGGTTCTGAGATTTCAGGTCGTCCCGATGTCCCTTCCGCTCCCTGCGAAAGGTCAGGCCGCCCTGGACTATCGATCGGCTGGTCTTTCACTCCTTCCCAGCTTCCCGCGGATCCAGTTCCCGTAATCGATGATCACGCCATCGTCAGATTCATTCTTACGCATCCAATCGGCAAATACCTGCATTTTTTCCATCAGTTTTTCGTCGCTGCGGTAGTCGGCCAGGTTGAGCATGCGGCGCAGGAGATCCAGGATTTCCTTTTCGGCCCGGTGGTCTTCGTTGGCCAGGAGGCTTTTGTACTCCTTTTTAAGCCGGGTCATCTTGTATTCGATCACATCCGCCTGCTGCAGTTCGTAGCGGTTGAGGAGTTCGCCGATGGAGATTTTCAGGCGCAGGGAGGGGTCGGCATTTTTGAAGCCATCCAGCATGGAGAGCTTGCCGAAATGGCGGATGGCTTCTTTGAAATGCTTCTGGTCGAAATGGAGCACGGCCAGGTTGAGGTGGACGAACCAGAGGTAATAGGCGTTGGTTTTGATCCTTGCCTGGTCCTTGAGATCTTCCAGGATGGTGATGGCCTGGGCCGGATCAAGCACGGAATAATTGATCACGAGGGCGTTGTAGTAAAAGAAAAAATACTTGTCGAAAAGCAATTGGTTGTATTCTTCCATGGCCGCCTTGAGTCTGGCTGCCCATTGCAGGCTTTGCCGGAGTTTATCGGTTTTGAAGAGGGTGTTCACGATGTAGGTCAGCATCTGGAGCCGGGTATCGTGATTGCCGCGGTTGAAGAGCCGGTCGCGCTCGAATTCACGGTAGGTCCGCAGCAGATACTGTTCGAGGGGCTTGTACTCGTGGCGCTGCAGGAGCACCTGGCTAACGGCACGGTAGATACGAAAACGAAGGAGCGGGCTGTTCTTCAGGTCGCGGTCCTTGATGAAATCATCGGTGGTTTTCTTGAGCAGGTCGAGTAAGGGGTTGCGGTCGGGGGAGAAGTTCTGCGTGGTTTTGAGCCGGTAGGTCACCACCGCCAGGAGATCGTCGATCGCGCGGAGGTCTTCCAGCCGGCGCCGGTTTTCCTTGCGTTTCTCCACATAGGTCTGCGGATCGATTTGCAGGGACTCGTGGCTGATCCGGATGTATTCGCCGTACACGAGGTCGAGGAGCTCGTAATTCTCAATCGACTCGGCGCTGCGCTCGCAGCGGCGCAGGTAATAGCGGGCCTCCTGCAGAAGGTTCCGGCTGTAGAAATAACGGAACAGCGCCAGCATGTGGCAGGCGTGGATGAAGGCATCGTCATCGTAATGCAGCACCGACAGGGACTTGTTGAGATCCCCGAGCAGGCGGTTGCGCAAACGGTACCAGGCATTTTTGGAGGCCCCGGGATAAAGTTTCAGGAGAAAGTCCTCTTCCTTTTCCGGATCGTGCTTGCGCAGGAAGTCGAAAAGGCGCAGATCCTTGCGCTCAAAAGACTGGCTCGTGCGGGCGGCAAACAACTTGAAATAACGCACCTGTTCCTTGTTCATCGATCGTACCAGGCGGGGCAGATGGTCCATTTTTTGAGATTTGAACGCGTAAGATATTAATAAAATCTGTTTTCAGGGCCCGGCCTTCCTCCTTAGATTTGACCTATTGATTATCACGTCTGCCATGAATCGTCTGCTGATCTTCATTTGTCTGTCTGTCCTGCTCTCGCCGGCCAAGCTGAACGCCCAGGCGCATCTCAGGGTGAGCTCGCTGGTGAACTGGCCGGATACGGTGTATGCCAACCAGATCCTTCCGGTGGGCGCCATCGTGGAGAACATCGGAACGGCCGCCTATCAGGGACCGCTGCAGATCGTGCTTGAAACCGACAGTGCCTATACCTACTTATATTACAACCAGTCGAACACCGTTTTAATCCTGCCGGGCGATACGCTCAGCTTCTTCCCTCCGGGCGGCTACCTCTTCGACAGCACGGTTTTCCGCCCCGGCAACAATGTGGTGGTGGTTTGGCCCTACAGTGCCCAGGCCGTGGTGATCGACACCTTCTCGGTAACCACCTACTTTAACCCCAATCAGTTACAGGGACTGGACGATCCCCGGCCCATCCCCGGACTGAGCATCTACCCCAACCCGGCTTCGGACATGGCATTTATTTTAAGCCCCGAAACAAGTCTTGAAAGCGTAAGAATTTGGGATGTGATGGGCCAAGAAATGATCTTCCTTTCCGCCGGCAACAGCTTCCGGATGGAACTCCCTCTCACCGGACTTCCTGCTGGGCTTTATCTTCTTGAAATCACAGGCAGCAGCGGACAAAGGTCCTCCTACCGCC
Source organism: Bacteroidia bacterium (assembly GCA_016788185.1). GTDB lineage: Bacteria > Bacteroidota > Bacteroidia > AKYH767-A > OLB10 > JAJTFW01. The sequence continues at coordinate 24,546 of JAEUTF010000087.1, forward strand.
TGCTGAAACAACAATAGTTTTCCGGTTTTTATTTAAAGCCGCGGCAATCGCACACAGAGATTTGCCGCGGCTTTGTTTTTTAGCGCTAAGTCTTCCCGCCATCAAATCATAACCGATCATAAACAATCATGATGATCCGTGGCCCATCGACTTTAATTTACCTCGAGTCACCATGAAAATCCGCAGCCCCAAAATCACCCTTGAACAAATCATAAACAATCATAACCGATCATGAAAATCAGCGGCCTTTTGACATTAATTCACTTCGAGTTGCGATGAAAAACCGCAGCCCCAAAATCACCCTTGAACAAATCATAAACGATCATAACCAATCATGATGATCCGTGGCCCATTTGTTTTAATGCACTTCCCATCTCTTTATGAATCCCTGGCCCATTTCACCTGTATGCATCCTTTGTTCAAATAAAAACCC
>JAEUTF010000108.1 GCA_016788185.1 Bacteroidia bacterium
GATTGAACAATATTACAAGGGTCGTGTGAACATTTTTGATTCGGCCCGTATCGTGGCGCATCATGTGCAATGGGTACTCGATGAAGCGCAGTTGCTGCATACCGCCAAAGCCGGCAAACACCGTTTTTTCATTTCCGACTATACCGCTTCCTTTGAACAGAGCACCAAAATATTTTTCAAAGGCAAGGTGAAACTGGAGCAGAAAAATCTCTGGAAATAACTCATACCTTTCCTGCTCCTGCGTGTACCGGCAGCTCCCCGGGGAAGTCGGTACCGGAGCATGCGGCAACCCTGCCGGATTGTATCAGACTAAAAAGAAAAGCAGTAGTGAAATCAGGCCCACGGAGCTGATGCCGAGTATGCAATAGACTACACCGATAAAAGCGCCTTTGAAAATTGTTTTGCCCCAGGACTGTGCATAGACCCTTTTCAGTGACAAAAAATAGTAGAGCGGTATTGTCAGCAGCAGGAAATCAACGTCCCTTTTCAGAAGGACGGCGAGGAGGGCCTCCAGGGCAATGATGATGAAGGCCGCCGAATGCAGGTGAAAGGCGTGGATGAGGTGATCAACAAAATAATGGCCGGACCGGATGTAAAACAGAAACAACACAAAGGCAAAGACCGGCATCAGTGAAAACAAAATCCAGGGAAGTTTGTGCTTGTAGTAATCGCCGATATGCTGGTAGCCTTCCTCCTGCTTTTTCAAAATCTGCCGGAAGAGAAACGTATTCACAAAGGTCTTTTCAATTTTAAAGGTATCCATCAGTGCCCCGGGGTCCCTGATCCCCTGGTCCAGAAATCTCTGCAGCGAATCCGGATACACCTTGGCTTTCCCGAAGGACCAGTTGAAATTCAAGGTGCTTTTTCCGTCGCTTGAATCCGCTATCCTTTCGAATCTTCCGCTTTCGGTATCAAATACCAGCACCGAGTCCATTTTGCTTTCGTCACGTCCGGAGCCGGAACGGACTTTTTCTTTTCCGTCGTTCAGCCCCCGCTCCGACGCCCCGCTGAAGCCGGTAATGATAAACATGATCACGGTAACGGTCAGGAAGAGCCGTACGGGATGAAAATAGCGCGCCCGGCGACCCTGGTTATAATCGAGTGTCAGAAAGCCGGGCCGGGTCAGCAAGGGCACCAGGCTGCGCATCACCTTCGAATCGAGGTGCAGGAATTCCTCCACCAGTTCACGCACCAGGCCGATAGCGGTTTCCTTCTTCGTGTTGTTCAGTTGCCCGCAGGCCGGACAAAAATTATCCTTCTCTTTGTTGAGCGGCGTCTCACAATTGAGACAACGGTCCGTTCTTGAAATTTTTCTGAGATTCATAACACCAGAACGAAGATACTATTTAACCAAAAAAGGCCGGAACATTGTTCCGGCCTTTTCCTTCAAGGTATATGTTCTCAATAGAACTTTGCTCTTTTGTCAACGATGCCCGCTTTTTCACGCAAGGCATTGTAGGATTCGTACTGGCTCCGGTTCTGAAGCTGGCTCCGCAACTGCTGCTGCGCCTCTTTAAGATCGGCAGGCACCTTCACATCCGCAAAGGAAACCACCTGGGCCACGTACACGCCGTTCAGTCCTTTGATCGGTGTTGAAACCTGACCCGGCTTCATCGCCATGAGGTATCCCACTACATACGGTTCCATGCCGCTGTTCGGGAACATGGGTGAAGCGAAGGAAACATTGTCGGCGCTCATGACCGCCTGTGCATTGGCGGAGGCTATCGCTTCCAGGTTGGATCCTCCCTTCTTGAGTTTTTCCATCAGCAAGGCAGCTTTTTTGTCGCGGCGTACTTCAGCGGTCAGCTGGTCTTTCACCTGCTCGAGCGTACTGAAGCCTTTTTCGCGACGGTCAATGAGTTTGGCTACCACAAAACGGCTACCGAATTCGAACGCCCTGGAAACCTCGCCTATGTTGGCAGTAAAGGTCCAGCGAACCAGTTCGCGCGAATTTTCAAGAGGTCCCACCTGGCGGGCGTTTTCCATGATGTTCGGCTCGGAAAGTTTGGTCATTTTCTGGTCGGTCACCGATTTATCGAAAGCCTCCGCGGTGGTATTCTTTGCCGCGAACTCGTTGGCTTTTGAATACACCGCCTGGTAGGTTTTGGTGCTGGGCTCAATTTTCTTGTCGACATAGGCCACACGAACCTGACGGCCCATCTTGCCCTGATCTGCAATGTAAATGATGTGGAGTCCGAACTGTGTTTCAACGATGGTATAATCGCCTTTCTTGCCGTTGAAACAGGCGTCGTTGAATTCAGCCACCATCATGCCGGGGGAGAACCAGCCCAGGTCGCCGCCTTTCATTTTCGCGCCTTCGTCGGTAGAGTATTTATCCGAGAGCATTTTGAAATCAGCGCCCGACTGAAGCGCCGTCTTGATGCTGTCGGCGGTGGCAAGCACTGCGTCTTTGGTCGCCGGATCCACTTTGAGAAGGATGTGCGATGCCTTCACCGAATCAGGCAACATTTTAACCGAAGAAAGTTTCGCCAGCCTGAACGCGCTGCCTTCTTCATACGGTCCTACTACATATCCGACCGGAGCGCTGAACATGATGGAATCGATGCTGAGCGGAAGACTTCCCTTTTTGCTGTACGCCGGGTTAAAAGGTGAATCGCTGTTCAGCGCCACGAATACCGAATCGTTGTCGGTACTTCTGAAAGGCTCTGCCAGCTTGTTGATTTCAAACATAGCCGCCTGGCGGTCCACATCGCTTGGTGTCACTTCGAAGGTAACGTACTCGATGTTGGAGGTAGCTTCCTGTTTGTACTTCTTCTGAGTGGCATTGTAGAGGGTGGTAAGTTCTGAATCGGTCACTTCCACGGCACTGTCGGAAACGCTGGTATAGGGCAAGGCCACGTAGCGGATGTTCGCGGTGCGGCTACGGGCAAGAAAATCTTCGGCGGCTTCCGCTTTCGACACGTAAATGCCCTGCTTGATCAGGTTGTAGTATTTCTGCTGGATGCGCTCTTCCCGGATGGCATTTTCGAAAATCACCCATTGCTGACGGGTTCTGCCGGTCTGGTCATTGTCCATGTTTTTCAGGAAATTGGCCACATTGGAAGGATTGAAAATACCGGTTTTGGGATCGGTGAAGGCCTGCTTGATCTGAGGATGAGGGTTCTTCCCCTGCACCATGTCCAGCAATTCCTTGGGGGAACAGGTAAGGCCCAGTTTCTCATATTGGGGATTCATCACCATTTCGTTGATCAACTGGTTCCAGGTTTGCTCGCGCAACTGGTCCATGGTGTTCTGGTCCACATTGTCGGTATTGCTCTGGAGCTTGTAATTGTCGACCTGCGTCTGGATACGCGCTTCAAAGTCCATGACGTTGATTTTCTTCCCGCCGATCTCACCTACGGTGGTATCGTTGCTGCTGAGGAAACCGTTCCTGGTAGAGAAAAAGTCGCCCAGGATAAAGGCCGCCAGACTGAATCCTACAATGCCGATCAGCAATCCTGCCTTCCCTCTGATTTTCTCGATAACTGCCATAATGATTAAAGTTTCTGAATTTAAGGCTGCGAATATACGAAGAGTTCCTGAACGGGGAAAACCTGCAGCAAGAAAAAACGGTTTGCAAGGGGCTGAAAACCAGAACTGTGAATTAAAGTTTAGCCGCTACAAGAGGGAGCCTGTGTATCACCGGCACAGAGCGGCTCACCGCGCTCTTCGTTCCATCCGGATCCGTTGCTTTCTGCGGATCAGCCAAAAGAGGGTGGAAACGGCGGCGAGTATATAAAACCAAAGGGCGGAAGTCAGGCTTTCGGTCAGCAGTTTATAGGTGCCCAGGGAAGCGCCCAGCAGGACAATGGTCAGCCACGAAAGTTCAAGCACCCTGAGCATAATCGGTTTTACTTTTTAACGGTTATCCTGCCTTTCACATTGAAGATCTTATACCGGCTGAAATCCTGATTCGCCTCGAAGCCGTTCCCGTAGATGATTTCTTCGCTGGTGGTGATTTTTACGTGCTGGTCGCTGGTCAGTAGTTCGTTGCGTTCGTCCCACACGAGCTTCTCCGTATTGAGACGCTCCCCTTTCTTATTCACCACGATGACATCGTTACGGGCCTCCCATTTGCGCTCGTTTTCGAAATGGATGGCATATTTCGCTTTCAGTTCCGATTCAACCTTGAGCTGATTATCGTAGAACTCAATGTGAATGCCACCCGGCATCTCCGTGAGCGGCTGCGGAACCACCATTTTACGCAGTTCGGGTGCACGTACCCGAACCCGAACAATGCCGGAATCGCTGTACAGTGTTTCCAGTCCCTTGATCTGTTCTACCGGTTCTTTGGAGACATTGGTCACTCGTTTGATTTCCTCTTCGTCGTTTTTACAGGAAGCAAAGTGAACACCTAAAACTAAGAAAAAAAGAAACCGGACAACACGCTTGTTGAAAAACTCAGGCAGAAAATCAGGGGCTTTCATTACTCGTAGCGACGTTTCTGGAACCAGTTTTCGTTGAAGGTGATTCCGATCACCGCGCGCAGGTATTGCTCACGGATAAGCTGATTGTCGACGGTGCCCAGCTGACCGCCTTCGATGGCAATGTTCACCATCGACTGATACGCCTTTCGCAAAGGCAATCCCATGCCAATGCTGATGCCTTTGTCGACCAGGGTGGTATTGCGAAGGTTCAGGTAGGAGCTGTTGTAATAAAAACCGGCCCTGAACTGAATGCGTTCGATAAAGCGGGTCCCTTTGGCATCGTGGGTGTACTGACCTCCGACCGACATTCTGAAACTGTTTTCCAGGCTGTCCTTCCCCCTGAACGATTCATAGGCACTCCATTCCTGGTAGCGGAAATCAGACTGAATGAGCCATTGATCTCCTTTCGCCAGCTGAACGCCAAAACCGAGCGCCATGGGAAGGGTGATGTTGCCTTTTTCCTTTTCAACATAGAGGACGGTATCGCGTGAAAAATCAACACCCAAGGCACTCTCCTTGAAATTCTCCCAGAGCAAAGAACGGTTGGCTTTCATGTCTTTGGCAAGACTGCCCGTGGCGCCGATGGAGAGGGAATAATTGTTCTTTAGGGGCGCTTTGAAGTGGAGTCCGAACTCAAACATAAAATCGCCGATGTTGGTATTGTCCCTGACGCGGGTTCCGAAAAAATCCGAGTTGGAAAACTCGGCGTTTCTCAATTGCTCGAGCGAGCCAAAGAGATATGAGGCATTCAGCCCCAGCGCCAGGTTCCTGCTCAGCTTCAATCCCGTGCCGATGAAATAACGGTTGTATCCTCCGGCTCCGGTATAATTGGTAGTCAGCGTATTGCTGGAATCAATGGTTTCGCGGCTCTCGATGTCGTATCCAATTCCACTGTAGGGAATGAACCCAAAGGCAAGTCCCATTTTGTTGCGGACCAGCGGGAAACCGATGACGAGGTACTCGAGCTTGGCATTCCATTTTTTACTGCTGATATCACTCTGATCCAGCCAGATACGTTCACCGCTCAGGCCGAACTCAAACACCATCAGGGAATCGTAAGCATAACTGGCCGGATTGGAGAAGTTCAAACGTGCCACGTGTGCTTCCGCGATGTTGGTACCGCCCATGCCCCGCTGATGCGCAAAGCCACTGAAAAGCAGGTCGCCCGGTCCAAAACGTGAATAAGGAGAAACCGTACTGGTCTGTGCTGAGGCGGAAAGGCAGAAAACGATCAGCAGCAGGCTGGCTATCAGTTTACTAAATTTAATCATGGGCTTGGTGCAATAAGATGCCGTTTAATCCCTGCAAGGTTAGGTGCGGGGCCGCAAAGATGCGGGATTTGAGCTGATTTAAAAAGAAATTCATATCTCCGCCGGTCAGGAGTACCTGCAAACGCGGACTGCTTTCGCTGTATTGCTGAACGATGCCGTTAATTTCAGCGAGCATACCGTTCACCACGCCGGAATGCATGGAACCCGGCGTATCTTTTCCAAGCAGCGGGTTCATGGCCCTGGGTTGCAGCAAGGGCAGTTGTGCCGTTCCCTGGTGCAAGGCACGGTAACGCATGTGGAGACCGGGCGAGATGGCGCCACCTTCATACACGGCTCCGCCCCTGATAAAATCGAATTTCAGACAGGTACCGGCATCGATGACCAGGGCATCGCTTTGGGGGAACAATGCGGCCGCACCGCAGGCATTGGCCAGTCGGTCGTGCCCAAGGGTGGCAGGACCGCCGTAGTTGTTGACAATGGGCAAGGGGGTGTCCGCATCGAGCACCAGCAGTTTGCATTTTTCACGGAGGAAGCCGGGCAGCCGGGGCGGGATGTTGGTCACTGCCGAAAGTATACAGGCGCTCAGTGTGAATTCTTTGATTTGATCCGCTAAATCCTCCACACCGGAATAGTCAAAGCCGCCCGACTTCAGCATTTCCCTTTGACTGAATACAGCGAATTTAAGGGCGGTATTGCCCATGTCGATGACCAGGTTCACGAGGCAATATTATGTATTCTGCCGATGCCCTGCCGGGCGGGCCCTTGCTTCATCCGAATAATTTCCCCCGAAAACGACAGGAAGACGGTGTGTCCATTCTGATGCCCTGTCCGGTAGCGCTACCGGACAGGATGAACGTTGCTCTAAGAAATTCCTATCCGGCTGATTTGTAATTTATTTTACAAAGTCTGAAAGGGCCCGGGGCTGAAACTTGTTTTTCATAAAAATATCTTACTTTTGCACGCTCCAACACGGTGATGTAGCTCAGTTGGTAGAGCAAAGGACTGAAAATCCTTGTGTCGGCGGTTCGATTCCGTCCATCACCACCAAAAATTGACGTATATTTACAAGGATGAAAAACAATCGCTATCGTAGGGTCTTGCTGATCGACGACAATGAGATTGACAATTTCATCAACGAAAGGATGATCACCTCCAGCCACTTTGCGCAGGAGGTCATCGTAAAAAACTCCGCCGACGCGGCTTTGGATTTCCTTCGCGGCCTGACCGAAGAAAGTCAATTCCCTGAAATCATTTTCCTGGATCTGAACATGCCGGTCAAGGATGGTTTTGGCTTCCTGGCCGAATACGAACTGCTGCCCGACGCCCTGAAAAACCATTCCAAGATTGTGGTGCTTTCCTCCTCCATTTCACCCGAAGACATCGGCAAGGCCTCAACCAACCACCACGTTTTTAAGTACGTGAACAAACCACTGAGCGAAAAATACCTCGAAGCCATCCAGCTTTAAAATACCCTTGAAACAGAAAGAGGCTGCAGGATCGACCCGCAGCCTCTTTTATTTAGAACCTGTTCGCTTCAGAACATGCTATCAATCTTTAATCGGGTTACTCATTTTCCGGAGTACGTTCTCATCTGCTTTGACGTAGGAAAGAACGGGGAAAGTGCCTTTGTTCAGGGCTTCGAACTCCGTCCACATCTCCGTAATGCGTTTTATTTTTCTGCGGTAATCGGCCGGCTTGAGGGCGGTCTTCAGAATTTTCATGAAATAGCGTGAGGATTCGTACTCGGTATCCTGCTCACGGATCTGACGTTTGAGACTGGAAATAATCTGCATACAAAGGCTGTCATCACCCAGGATGCAGTATTGCAGTGCCTGAAACAGTTTCGCGTCAATATCGGTATAGAGAAATTGCTTCAGCGACATCTGGTTCCGCAGTTCATTGATTTTACGAGCGGCGCCCTGGTAATCGCGCTGGTAAAACTTCACCACGGCCAGGTACTTCTTCACGCTGATGTAGTGATAGGTTTCTTCGGCGTCGATGTCGCAATACTTCTCCAGTTTATCCGCATAAAACTGCAGGTGATCCAGGTTGCCGTCGGTCTGGAACTTCATGATCTTGGAACGCAGAAACTGCACCACGAAGAAATTCAGCATGTGCTTCTCGGTCAGATCGGGCAGTTGCTGGTGGATCCGCTGCAAGTAATAATCGGCACGCACGATGTTGGTGGTGCGCACGTAATATTCAAAGTACAGCATGTCGGTGATGCACTTAATGTTCTGATAAAAAGTATCCATCGGATAGCTTTCAAAAATCTGGCTCATCTTCTGCAGCACCGCCTCGATTTCCAGCTCACGGGCTTTCAACCCGTCGAGTTTGTGGGGTACATTGCAGAGGTAGTAAATGCGGGCCACGTTGTACAATACAAAAAGCCGGTGTGAATCGTACAACTCACAGATATTGCTGAGCTCGCGCTTCATCATGATCACTTCTTCAAGATCCGATTCCTGTCCGTTGAGCTGATACACGCCCAGCTTTTTGATGAAACGGAAGAAGAGTCCTTCGGCTTTTGAAACGGCCAGCGAAAACGCCACGTGCTTGTTGAACTTCGTTTCATACATCTCGTACTCGTCGGTATAAAGATGCAACTGGGCCAGTGTTTTATACACCAGGATCAGTTCCGCATTGAGATCGTACTCGCTCAGCTGCTTTTCAAGTTCGCGCAGGGCACGAACCGAAAACTCCCGGTTATTGCCGAACAGATGCGCCGGAACCCGCGATACTTCATCCATCAGTGTCTGAATGGGATTCTGCACTTTTTTACTCAGAATCGATGCAATCTTGGAGTTCAGCCGGGATTTGAGTGTATAGTAGGCGCTGGGGTTGACCTGAAGGATCTCCATCATCTCACTGTCTTCCACTTCACGTTGTCGCGTTGTTTCAAGCACCAGGTAAGGTTTGTTCTTTTTCTTGCCCGAAACATCCTGCAACAATTGCTGGTACTCTTCCTCGGTTAACTTCTTGATGGTCTTGCTTAAGATTTCCATGCTTATGCCTGATTAGTTTGAATGAGATTTCAATTTGTGCCTCTTATTACGTCGCTGCAGCCGGAAAGGTTATAGCCGGGGAGAAAACAGCCAGGCGAAGGATTTATACAGCCGGCTGAAACCTTCCACCCCGCCGATTCGTATCGAAGGATCTGCTAAATCAGGACATGGTCAGGCCCCTGTGTACCCACCCTTCGGATGCTCCCGGATTTAAATGGAGCGAAAAAGGCAAAAATCTTACAAAAGCGAGGGATGTAACCCATTCCTCCCTTTCTGCGTACAGAGGCCTGTAACTTGACCCTATTCAAAACATTCAGATGATGAATCACCAGACACACACCGAGGACTTTTACAAAATCATCCGTGAAAACCGCATGATGATGTATTCAAAACCGAAAAGGTATTTCAACCGCGACGAGCAGAAAGGCTCCGCCTTCAAATTCCTTTTCCTTGTGGAGACCATTGTGTTTCTCCTGCTGATGGCAGCGGCCGGAACGGGTATGGCCCAGGGCACCCTGCAGGCGACTAAAAATGCCGGTCAGCTGAATTCACAGGCCACCATCAACATCCACAACTACAGCACGGCCTACAACAGCGGCAAAGTGTTTGTGAGCTGGACGTCCAAAAACGAACAGGAAGACTGTGTGTACGTGGTGGAGCGCTCTGCCGATGGACGCGAATTTCAGTCGGTGGGCATCAAAGAGGGCATCGGCTCTGACATTGAACTCTACTATTCCTGGATCGACCAGGCTCCGCCCGCAGGGTTTGCTTACTACCGTGTCAAGAAAATCACCAAAGAAGGCACCCAGCTTTACAGCTCCGTCAGCTCGGTGATCAACCAGTCCTCCAACTTCGGCAACTATGCCCAGGGCGAAGAGGAAAACAAATAAACCGGATTCTTCGACAGTGGTAAAGAAACGTGCATCGGACATGATATGACCAGTTCAACAGAATCATCTTTCCGGAAGTTTTTCTTCCTGATTCTATTGATCTCTGCTACGAACACGCTACGGGCCCAGGTGCCCGTAGCCTCGTTTACGGCGAGTCAGGACAGCGGCTGTGCGCCCCTGCAGGTGAACTTCAGCAATACCTCTACCGGCGCCATCAGTTACCAGTGGAACCTCGGAAACGGCAACAATTCCAGTTTACAGAATCCCTCCACTTCGTATATCAATCCCGGTAGTTATACCGTGGTGCTCATCGCCACGTCCGGCACCGGGCAGAAAGATACCACGAGCGCCGTCATCACCATCCTGGGGGACCCGACAGCCGACTTTTCAGCCAGCCCCCTTTCGGCCTGTTCCAACAACAACCTCATTGCCTTCACGAATCTTTCGGCGGGCTCCGGAACGTACATCTGGGACTTTGGCGACGGCAGTTCCTCCACAGCCGTCAATCCCGTTCATCCCTATTCCGTACCCGGCACCTACAATGTAAAGCTGATTGCCTCCAACTCCTTCGGCTGCCAGGACATTGAAATTAAAAACAACTACCTCACCATCCATCCCGCCCCGCAGGCGCAAATTTCGGTGAGCCAGAGTTCGGCCTGCGACATCAATACCATTTTCCAGTTTAGCGGAAGCGGCTCCGGCATCAGCACCTGGAGTTGGAATTTCGGCGATGGTGGTACGTCCACGCAGCAAAATCCCTCCCATCAGTATTCCGCTCCGGGAAATTACCCGGTCTCGCTGGTGGTCACCTCGGCCAATGGCTGCAGCGACACGGTACAGGCCAGCAACAACATCAGCATCGGCAATTCGCTGGTGCCTTCGTTCACCATGAACGACAGTGCAGGATGCGGACCTTTCACGGTACAATTTGACTGTACCGTACCGAACGCCACCAGCTGGAGCTGGAATTTCGGCGATGGCAGCACCTCCAGCCTCGACAATCCCTCGCATACCTATACCGCCCCCGGCTCCTACACCATCAGCCTTTCCGTCACCACCTCCAGCGGCTGCAACGGCAGCGTCAGCATCCCGGCCCTGGTGACCGTGGACGCGGTGCCGGTGGTTAATTTTACCGTGGTACAGGACAGCGGCTGCGCGCCCTTTACGGCGCAGTTCATCAATCTGAGCAGCGGCGCCTCCAGCTATTCCTGGCAGTTCGGAAACAGCGATTCCTCCACCCTCCCCAATCCCTCCACCACTTACAACCTCGGAGGATACTTTTCGGTAACGCTTACCGCTACCTCGCCCAACGGTTGCCGCGCCTCCGTCACTAAGAGCCAGATCGTAAGGGTCTTCGCGCCCACCGCAGCTTTCACGGCCAGCCCGCGCATCGGTTGTCCCGGCATGACGGTACAATTTACCCATACTGGTAACCCCATCAACATCATCAGTTATCTGTGGAACTTTGGCGACGGCAGCAGCTCCACGCTTCAAAACCCCTCGCATACCTACACCGCCATCGGCACCTACACCGTTTGGCTGGTCATCAACAACTCCTTCGGCTGCCAGGATACCGTTTACAAATCCAATTACATCACGGTGGTCAGCGGCCAGACGGCCTATACCGTACCCGACACCCTGCTCGTTTGTGAAGACAATCCCATTGCCTTCAGCGATCCGACCACCGGCAGCAACACCTGGAACTGGAATTTCGGTAACGGCAGCGGATCTACGTCACAATCGCCCAGCGTCATTTACACCACACCCGGCATCTATACGGTGACCCTGCAAACCTCCATGCCCGGCGGCTGCAGCCAGACTTTTAACCCCTATGCCATTGTCAAGGTGATTCCCCACACGCCGCGGCCCATCGACCTGAACTTCATCAGCAGCTGTAAACCCTACGTCGTTTCGTTCTCCACCCAAACGCCCAACATCACTGCGTACAGCTGGGATTTCGGCGATGGCAGCACCTCCACGCTGGCCAGCCCCGCACACACCTATCAGCAGGCCGGAACCTATGCCGTGGTGCTCACCATTACCGTCGGCGAAGGCTGCATCACCACCATCAACACCACACTCACCCTCGGGCACAGCAACCCCATGCAGGTGAGCGCACAGGATGCCTGCCTGGGCGCAGTACTGGCTTTCAGCCTCAGCAATCCCGCCGCGTTCAGCTCCGCCACCTGGAATTTCGGCGATGGCAACTTCGCCACTTCACTGCAGCCCGTCCACAGCTATGCCACGGCCGGCGTGTATCCTGTTACCGTGTACACGACGGACACCGCCTCCTGCATCGACACCTTCACCCTGGCGCTGCCCATTACCATCAACAATCCGATTCCTGCCTTCAGTGTTTCGAATGTAGCCTGCATCAACAGCAGTGTCAGCTTCCAGAACCTCTCACAAAACGCCGGTTCCTACCTCTGGAATTTCGGAGACGGAAGCACCTCCACAGATTCGTTTCCGGTTCACAGCTATGCACAGACCGGAACCTATACCATCGGTCTTACCGCCACACAGAACTCCTGTTCCGTCACCTATACGGCCAATGCCTGGCTGACCATAGCCTCTCCCAACAGCCAATTCAACTTCAGCACCAACGGACAATGCATGCCCATCACCGTTAGCTTCAACGACCAGAGCAGCGGCGGTCCGGTACAATGGCTCTGGCACTTCGGCAACGGCGACAGTTCTGCCCAGCAAAACCCGGTATACAGCTATAGCACGGATCCCGCCGATTCGATTCAGCTGATCATCACCGATGCCAACGGTTGCCGGGATACCTCGCGGCTTGCGCCCTTCCCTTATTATGCCGCCGCAGCCACGGTAGACGACTCAACCGGCTGCATCCCCCATACGGTTCAGTTCAGCGACCTTTCCAACGGCGCCATCCGCTGGACCTGGGACTTTGGTGACGGAGGAAATTCCAGCCTTCAGCATCCTACCCACCAATACACGGCCAATGGAACCTACACCGTGAGGCTCGTGGCGGAATTTCCCGGAGGATGTTTCGACACGATAGTCTACAACAACATGATCAGTATCGCTTCCCCGCAGGCGAATTTCTTTTCCCCATCCATGGCGGGCTGCTCCCCGACGCAGATCAGTTTTGTCAATGCCACGTCCGATGCCACCATCTTCAACTGGTCCTTCGGCGATGGCGGCAGCTCCTCCAACATCAACCCGCAGCACATCTATTACATCCCCGGCACCTATACCGTCACCCTCATCGCCTCCAACACGTACGGATGCAGCGACACCATGGTGCGGCAGGACTACATCTCGATCCCCGGTACCTATACCCTATTCGGCATCTCCACGCTCAGCGGATGCCAGGGTCAGGGCATTCAGTTTACTGATTCATCGATCAATGCCAATCAATGGAGCTGGGATTTCGGCGACGGCGCCATTGACTCCGTGCAACATCCCAACCATGCCTATCCCGATACCGGCAATTACACCGTCACCCTGATTACCCGCGATACCCTCGGCTGCACTTCCTCGTATATCTATCCCCTCAGCATCAGCATCCATCCTGTACCCTCCGCCCTCGCTACCGTGACCGACTCGGTCGGTTGCTCCTCCTTCAGCACGGGCTTCATCAACCTCTCCCAGGGCGCCGTGCAATACCTGTGGAACTTCGGTGACGGTGATACCAGTACCGGTGTACAACCCGGACACACCTATCTGAGCGGCGGAGTATATTATCCAGAACTCATTGCCCTCACCGGATTCGGTTGCAGCGATACCTTCAGTTTCAACACGGGCATCAACGTATTGCAAACCCCGCAAGCCATCATCAGCGCCAGCGACACCACCGGTTGTGAACCCGTCAGCATTACCTTTACCAGTACTTCACTCGACACGCAGTCGCCCAGCTACAACTGGTACAACGACAACGGCAACACCGGCAATACGCCTGTCTTCCAGCCGCTCTTCCTCAACGATTCGGTGTACTCGGTGATGCTGGTGATCACCAACGGCAATGGCTGCAGCGACACCGTTACCCAACAGGTTACCATTCATCCTTCCCCGGTAGCGGGCGGCAGCGCCGACCTCAGTTCGGGATGCCATCCCCTGCCCGTACAATTCACCAACAGCTCCGTCGGAGCCGGCACGTACACCTGGTACTTCGGCAACGGCGACAGTTCCACCCTGCCTGATCCCACGTATACCTACCTGGTCCCCGGCTATTACCAACCAACACTGATCGCGGTCAATGCTTTCGGATGCAGCGACACCTTCACGTTCAATCCGGGCATTGATGTGCGCATGACGCCCACTGCGTCCTTCAGCATTTCCAGCCAGCTGGCCTGTTACAACGAGGCGGTTCAGTTTACCACCCTGTCCTCCGATACCCTGTCGGCCAGTTACCAATGGGATTTCGGCTTCAGCATTTCCTCGGCGCCTTCTCCCTCCATCGTCTGCACGGTTCCCGGCATCTACGATATCAGTCTCATTGTCACCAACGCTAACGGCTGTGCCGATACGATTTTGCAAAGCGCCTACCTCGAAGTAGCCGACACGATCGCCCCGTCCATCAACCCGATTGCCTCCGCCAGTGTGCTGAACGACCAGGAGGTGATTGTGACCTGGTTCAACAGCAACGAAGCCGACATTGCCGCCTATCGCCTGTACCGTCTGAACGCCGCGGGCAGCGCCTGGGATCTTATTTATACCGACAGTTTCCCGGTATTGGCAGGTACCGCCAGCACCAGTTCGTATACAGATCAGAATCTCGATACCCGCAACAACAGCTACTCCTACCGCCTGCAGACGGTTGACCGATGCGGCTACATGGAACCCCTGCAGAACCTCACGGCGCATACCACCATGAACATTGAAGCCACGGCCAGCGGGATGATCATGGACGTGAACTGGACCGCCTACACGGCCTGCGGCATCGGTACGTATCGCCTGTACCGGACGGAGCGACCCAACGGAAGCCCGGTACTCCTGGCTACGCTGCCGGCCAGCGTTCTGCAATTTACCGACACCACGATCATTTGTCCGCTGGAGTATGAATACCGCGTAGAAGCCACCGACATCTGCGGGACGGTGTATAACGCCTTCAGCGACACCTCCGCCGCCTGGCCCGAAAACATTTTTGAAAACCAGCAATCGGAAATTGTGCGTTCAACGGTGATTGACAACCAGACGGTGCTCACCGAATGGCTTGCGCCCTCGGTATTGCCCGACCGTGTGCTGGAATACAGAATTTACAAAAGCAGCGACAGCACCAACTACAGCCTCCTGGCGGTGACACCTGCCGGCATCACCAGTTACCTGGATACCGATGCGGACGTACAGGACAGCAGCTATATTTACAAAGTGGTGGTGGTGAACGACTGCAACCTGAGCGGCCCGGAGAGCAATGCCGGAAAATCAATTTTGCTGAGAGGGCGCTGGAAAGACCACCGCACCTACCTGAACTGGAGCAAATACCTCGAATGGGGCAGTGGCATCGATCATTACACCATTGAGTTTCTCAGTCCGCAGGGTACCTGGATACCGGTACAAACGGTCGACGGCAACACCCTTTCCACCGAAATCGACGATTAAAGCGTTTAGTCTTACCTTTGTTTTATGACCAAAGGTATGGCGCGTCCGCTCCTGATTTTTTACATACTGGTAGCCTATGTGTTACTCCAGTTTTCCTGGTGGGCTTATTTACTCATCGACCTGAACAAGGAAGTCATACAATACCGGACTGACATTTCCGAACTCATCCGCCTGGATCCGGCCCACTCCCAAAAGGAAAAAGCGGATTTCGCCAGTGAGCTCAGAAAAAGGATCCTCATGGTCATCGGCGAAGGCACTGTTTTCCTGGGACTTCTTGTTTTTGGTATTTACAAAACCCGGCAGGCTTTCCGGAAAGAATTCGAACTGGCCCGCCAGCAGCGGAATTTTCTGCTCTCCATCACCCACGAGTTCAAGTCGCCGCTGGCCGCCGTAAAGCTCAACCTGCAAACCATGCAAAAGCGGGAGCTTGGGAAGGAGCAAAGTCAAACCATCATCCGGCGCTCGCTCATTGAAACTGAGCGCATCCATTTGCTCGTAGAAAACGCGCTGTTCGCGGCCAGGCTGGAGAGTGACAACTTTGAATTGTATTTTGAAGACATAGACTTCTCGGCCTTTCTCCAGCGCCTGATTAGAGAATACGTTGAACGACAGGATCACGATCACCACATCACCCCTATCATTACGCCCGGCGTGCACATCCGCGGCGACCAGCTGGCCCTGACCTCACTCCTCTTTAATCTTCTTGAAAACGCTGAAAAATATTCGCCGGAGGGTACGCTCATTGAAATCGGTCTGAGCCGCGGCCAGGATGAAGCCATCATAACGGTCAGAGACCAGGGCTATGGCATACCGGAAAGCGAACGGCAAAGGATTTTCGAAAAATTTTACCGGGTTGGCAACGAAGACACCCGGAAGAGCAAAGGCACGGGCCTTGGCTTGTTCATTGTTCAGCATATAGTTACACTCCACAAAGGAAGCATACAGGTGCGGGCGAACCACCCCGCAGGCAGTGTTTTTGAAATCAGGCTTCCCGCTGAGAAATAACAGCCAACAGGCCCTGATTTTAACGTAACTTTGCAGCCGCCCATGCCGGCTACTTATTATGAATAAAGTTGCGCTCATTATCCTCGACGGATGGGGGATAGCCCCTGAAGGGAACAGCAATGCGATTGCTACCGCGAAGACCCCTTTCATGGATTACCTCATGAAGGAATATGCTACAGCCCAGTTGCTTACTTCGGGTGAAGACGTAGGCTTACCCGATGGCCAGATGGGAAACTCAGAAGTCGGACATCTCAACCTCGGCGCAGGAAGGATAGTATGGCAGGAACTCGCCAATATCAACAAAGCCGTACGGGAACGCAGCATGGACCATCAGCCGGTGTTAAAGGAAGCGTTGGCCATGGCTGCCACCGGAGGCAGGGCCCTGCATTTCATCGGACTGGTATCCGACGGGGGCGTACACTCGCACATCAATCACCTGAAACATCTGTGTACCCTGGCCGCAGAGCAGGGCCTGAAAGACGTATACATCCATGCCTTTACCGACGGGCGCGATACGGATCCCAAAGGGGGTCTGAATTACCTGAGCGATTTACAGCAACATCTCGCCAGGAGCACCGGAAAAATCGCCAGCATCACCGGGCGCTATTATGCCATGGACCGCGACACACGCTGGGAACGGGTAAAAGTGGCCTATGATGCCCTCGTGCACGGCAAGGGAGATTTGCGGCGCGACTGGAAGGAAGGTGTCCTGGCCTCGTATGCCGCCGGGGTGACCGATGAATTCATCCGGCCCATTGTGCTCAGCAA
>JAEUTF010000117.1 GCA_016788185.1 Bacteroidia bacterium
CGTATTGCATGGAATGAATTTCTGTTGAGAGGGCGAAGGTAATTCATTTCTGCAGAAGATCTAAAAACTATTGATTTTCAGTGTGGGAGCGTTTTATTCGATAACCAGGCGCTGCGTCTCTCCCTGGCAGCGGAGGAGGTACATGCCCGAGGATAATCCCGCCAGGGAAATGATTTTCTGCTTTGGCAGAAAGCGCTGTATCAAGGTCCCCTCGGCGTTAAAAATTTCAAGCGGACCGCCTGTTAACCAGTGTTCCGGAATCCCTGTAAAATCCCGGGAAGGATTAGGGTATAACGGTGCGGTACTGCTGTTCATTTCCTCCTGTGGGATACCGGTGGTACCAGTCGTACCAATCCGGGTCACAAAACTGTTTTGAGGATCGGGGAAATTTATGCTGAGCGCATCAAAGAGAATATTGGAATCCGTATTGTGGTTTCCGCAGGCGTACCAATGGCCGTTCAGGTGAATCACGTCGTTCATCTCCTTGAACGCAGTACCGCTGACATTTTTAGCCCAAAGGGCGTTTCCCATGGGATCAAACAATACGGCGTGTAAATTGGTTTGTGAAACGGGGCTGTTGCTGATCACCAGGCCATTTCCCCAGTTGATAGTTCCCCTTAAATTTCCGCACATCATAATATTTCCAGCCTGATCGCTGGCGATGAATCGGTTTTTACCCTGTTGAAAATCACCAAGGCCACTTCCGATGGGAGGGTTATTTTCTTTTGCCCATATAAAATTACCACTGCTGTCGATTTTTACCAGCCAGAAGTCATAGGACCAGTCGGGACCATTGAGGTGAAAATTACCCCAGGTCAGTGTGTCCATGAGGGTGGCCGCTACATAGGCATTGCCCAGTCCGTCCGTTTCAACATTGGGAAACTGAAACGTTACGTCATGCCCGAAATGCACCCAGGAAGCCTGTCCGGAGGTATTGATCCTCGCGATATAGATCATGTACGCTTCAGGAGCGAAGGTGCTGAAACTGCCAATGCTAAAGTTGGTGAGTCCCGTGGCACCGCTCACAAAAATGTTTCCCCAGGGGTCAAAGCCGAAATCTCCGATGGTGTTCGCTCCATCAATGACCACCTGTCCGGCGTCTTGTCCGCTGTTGTCAAGACCAACGATGGCACCCCAGGACCAGCCGTTCAGAGCATAATGCACCACTCCCGAAGGAGAAAGAGCCAGACTCGTGATCCGGATGGAATTTATCGGTACGGTACCCAGGTTTCTTTTCCATACCAGGCCGCCGTTGGCATCCAGGCAGATGATAAAGGGATCCGCATTGAGACCGGGTTGGGTGTTGGAGAGCGTATCCGCATTGCCAATGAACAAGGTGTTCATGAAGGTGCCGGCAATGTACAGGCGTCCGTTGGGGTCGCAGATCATGTCATCGATGAATACTTCCGGCCCGAGCGTAAGACTGCTGATCAAGGTTCCCGACGCATCGAGGTTTTCCAGCATTTGTTTACCGTGAAGATCCGCACCGAAAGCGATGGCGGCAGAGTCCATTCTGGCCTCCCACAAAGTATTGCCGGGAGCCGGGCAGATCCTGGTGTGCACATAGGAAGGGTTCATGTTGTAATTCACCGGGTTGGGTCTGACCCAATCAAAATTTTGCGCGTAGCAAAAACAACTGATGAAGAAAGTGAGTGTAAATAGAATTTTTTTCATATTCGTTTGTTTTGGAAATCAAAACTACTAAATGGTACCGGATCAGCGTGTCAGAATTCGGTTAAATTTGCATCACATGAAGTACAGCATCAAATCACACCTGCCTCAATCCAGGTATCTTCAGATAGAAGCAATCAAGGAGAACAGGAATCAGGGTCCACTCGATTTTCAGCTTTCCTCCTGGAGGCCCGGCCGTTATGAACTGGGTAATTTTGCGAAGAACGTCAGGGGTTTAAGCGCCAGAACCGATAAAGGTACTTCACTGGCCATTCACAAAGTCACCAAAGACTGTTGGAGGATTGAAGAGGCGCCGCAAGGCATGATTATTCTTTCATACGAATATTATGCGGCCCAGCCCGATGCCGGTGCCTGCTGGTCCGATGAGCATCTGCTATACGTGAACCCTGTCCATTGCTTCCTCTATGATCCGGAGGCCTTGCAGGAATCCTGTGAGCTGGAACTGGGGATTCCTGCCGACTGGCAGATTGCCTGTGCACTGCCCGAAGTGCGGGAAAATGTATTGCGGGCCCAGGATGTGCATGAATTGCTGGACAGCCCTTTCTTCGCCGCAAGGGCCCTGCATCACCGGAGCTACCACGTGGACGGATACCAGTTCCATGTATGGTTGTACGGGGAGACCCGGCCGGACTGGAGCAGGTTGCTGAGCGATTTTGAGGCTTTTACCCGGGTGCAGGTGGCCATGATGAAAGGTTTTCCGGTGGCCGAATACCATTTCATGATACTTCTGCTGCCTTTTCGTTTTTATCACGGGGTGGAGCACAAGGCCAGTACCGTGCTGGCATTGGGCCCGGGATACCAACTGATGCAGAAAGAACTGTACACCGATCTGATGGGGGTGGCCTCACACGAATTGTTCCATGCCTGGAATGTGAAAACGCTGCGGCCGAAAGACTTTTTGCAGTACGATTATACCCGCGAGAATTACAGCCGGCTGGGCTGGGTGTATGAAGGATTTACCACCTATTACGGAGATCTTTTCCTGGCGCGCAGCGGCTTCTTTTCCATGGATGACTTTTTTACAGAGATCAACCAGCGTCTTCAGAAGCACGTTGACAACTACGGATGTTTCCAGAGTTCGGTGGCGGAAAGCAGTTTCGATACCTGGCTGGATGGTTATGTGGCGGGAGCACCGGCCCGTAAAACCTCCATTTACGATGAAGGTTGTCTCATCGCGCTGATGCTGGACCTGTACATCCGGCGAAGCAGCAAGGGCCAGCATTCACTCGATGATTTGTTTTACCAGTTGTATCGTGATTTTGCGGAGCAGGGCCATGGATACCGCGAATCCGATATTCTGCGTTTGGCGGTATCGCTATCCGATTCCGGCGTGGAGGAGATCTTTGAAAAATACATCCATGCACGGGTTTCCTATATCCGGCTGCTGCAGGAACTGCTGGCCTACGCCGGCTGCTGGATTTCATCGAAACCTTCCCGGTATTTACATGAGCAGTATTTCGGCTTTCGTGTCGTGTATGAAGCCGGATCGTGCAATGTGGCCGGGGTTCTTCCCGGTTCACCGGCGGAAGTATCGGGCCTGGTCAAAGACGATGAAATGGTGGCCTGCAACGGCTGGAAAGTGGAATCGAATCTGTCAGAACTTATCGCACTGGATACAGAACGTTGTCACCTGAGCGTCTTTTCTCAGAAAAGAATGAAAAACCTGGTCCTTGAAAAGTCGGAAAAGCGGTGGTTCGATACCGTTAGCCTGTCAAGAATCGGCGATGCCGGCGCCTTTGCCAATGAGGCGTTTTCGCAATGGACGGGAATCAAAGCCGGTTGACCACGTTGTGCCGCTGGTTTCCGTGCGGCAACTCCGTTACGGGATCCAGGCAGTGACGGAAATCTCTACGTTCACATTTTTGGGAAGTGCCGATACCTGTACCGTTTCCCTGGCCGGGAAGTTGGAGCTGAAGTAGCTGCCATATACTTCGTTGACCTTCGTAAAGTCGTTCATGTCCTTCAGAAAAATGCTGGTTTTTATGATTTGTCCGAATTCGGAACCGGCGGCCGCAAGGATGGCTCCGATGTTTTTCATGACCTGCTGCGTTTCCTCCTCAATGCTTCCTGTTTTGATTTCTCCGCTCGGCGGGTGAATGGCGATCTGTCCGGATACAAACAACATGGAACCGGCTCTGACGGCCTGCGAATAAGGCCCGATGGGCGCCGGAGCGTCTTCAGTTTTGATAATGGCTTTCATAAGCGCTTGATTTTTTGCAAAGGTCATAAATCATTTCTAATGGACTTGGCGGAGGGGACTGAAGAATTGCTCTATTTTTGGGGCAGGGCAGCGAAGGGTAAATCCGGGCTGGCCGTATTAAATTCAGGGATAGAATATTTCAATGCATGCTTTTACTGCTCGACAACTACGACTCCTTCACCTTTAACCTGGCGCACTACCTGGATGAACTGCCGGGAGCAGAAGTAGTGGTACGCAGAAATGATGAAATCAGTCTGGAAGAGGCGGGAGGTTATGATAGAATCGTTTTGTCGCCAGGCCCCGGTCTTCCGGAGCAGGCCGGAATTCTTTTGCCTTTGATAAAAAAGTATGCGGAAACGAAGCCGATGCTGGGGGTTTGTCTGGGCCATCAGGCCATGGTCTTGGCTTTTGGTGGTCAGCTGCGACCACTGGACCAGGTGATGCACGGTGTGAAGCGGAAAGTCATCCCGGCAGATGCTGTTCATCCTTTGTTTCAGGGGGTAACGGCTCCCTTTGATGCCGGCCGTTATCACAGCTGGGTTCCGGATGAAAAGAGCTTTCCGGCTGAACTGGAAGTGCTCGCCAGGGGAGAGGATCAGTCTATCCTGATGTTAAAGCACCGGCGTTTTCCCTTGTACGGCATGCAGTTTCATCCGGAGTCGGTCATGACACCCTGTGGCCGGCAACTCCTGGCGAACTGGTTTGCACTGACCGGCGAAAAGCATGTATCTTTGCCATGAAACAAACTGTCCTGTCGCTCCCGGTAAAACGGGGGAGGAAAGTCCGGGCAGCAAAGAGCACCACACTTCCTAACCGGAAGGTCCTTCATCCGTAAGGAAGGAGGAACAGAAAGTGCCACAGAGAACGATACCGCCCGGTAGTGTATGCTGCCGGGTAAGGGTGAAAACGTGAGGTAAGAGCTCACGGCCATGGCAGCGATGCCATGTGCGGGTAAACCTTGTGGGCTGAAAGGCCAAATAGGTTGAGGGTAAAGGCTGCTCGTCTGATTTGATCCGTGAAAGCGGATCATACCTCAATGGGTAGGCTGATCCAGGTGATGCGTGAGTATCATCGCAGATAAATGACAGGAGCCTGCATGGCAGGTGACAGAACCCGGCTTACAGGTTTGTTTCATTTTTTTTATCCGGAATTCCGCTTCCGGCCATTTCGTATCCTGTTGTTTTTTCGGGGCAGGAACGTGTTGACCTACATCGTGGTGTTCAGCCCGGGAGGTCCGGAACCCGGGCGATACGCATATTCTGTATTTTTGCTCTGGCATGAACCTGCGGAAACTCTTTATTGCGGTCAGTAACAAACACGATCTCTACTACCGGATTGTGCTGCTCACGGTTTCCATCCTGATCATTACTTCGCTTTTGCCGTTGCAGGTTCGTTTTAAATACGATTATAAACTGGGACAACCCTGGACGTATAATGATCTGCGTGCCCCATTTTCCTTTCCGGTGTATAAATCGCAAAGCGAACTGGATGCCGAGCGGTCAAGACTCCTCAGCCAGGCCCCTTTGTTTTATGTGAAAGATACGGCTGCAGCGAACAGGGTACTGTCGATCTTCCGTACCCGGCTCAGGGAAGCGCCTCTTTCAGAAGTTGAAGTGGGGGAGAAGATCATTTCAGATCTTTATCGAAGGGGGATTCTTGAAAGTGTGAAAAGTGCCGTTCCCCTGGAAGGGCAGGCCATGTATGTGGTGACCGGCAACAACTGGACGCCAAGTGAAAGAGCTTTGCACATCAGTTCACATCAGCTTCCAGATTTTATTGACGGGGAGCTGAAAAAAGAAGGGGCCCGGGACCATGCACGGCTTGCGGCGGTCTTATCGGATATCGTGCACCCCGATCTGCTGTTCAGCCAGGAGATGACTACCCAGCATACCAGGGATTTTCTGCGTTCCATCAGCATCGTGCGCGGAGAAGTTCCGGAAGGGAGCATCATCATCCGGAGGGGGCAACTGGTGAATGCCCGTGAGCTGGAACAACTGGAGTCCCTTAAAAAAGCCTACCGGGGTGAAGAGACCCTGGAGGCGGCGCTTCCCTGGTTGTACCTGGGCTACCTGCTGTTGGTGATCACCGCCATTTCGGTGCTGCTCACCTTTTTATGGATTCTCCGAAAAGACATCCTGCTCGACAGCCGGAAAATCACCTTGTTGTTCCTCCTGATTGTCGCTACCTGTGCGATTTATACGCTGCTGTTGTCCAGTAACAAGGTCAGTATGCTGCTCGTGCCGCTCTGCATCCTTCCCCTCGTCACCAGGGCTTTTTTCGATACGCGAACCGCCTTGTTTACCCATGTGCTGTCCGTGCTCATCCTGGGGACCGTAGCCCCGGGCGGATTCGATTTCGTTTACATGCAGGTCATTGCCGGCATGGTAGCCATCTTCAGTATAGTGAACATGCGCAAACGATCGCAGCTCTTCATTGCCGTTAGTCTTATTTTCGTGGCCTATTTCGTCTCCTACATCGGCTTGTCTTTGTTGAACGAGGGTTCGCTGATGAAGCTCAATCCCATGCAATTCCTGTGGCTGATCGGAAATTGTCTGCTCACCCTGCTCAGTTACCCGTTGATTTTCCTGATTGAAAAGTCGTTTCGCGTCACTTCTGATTTCACACTCATGGAGCTGACGGATTTCAACAGTGAATTGTTGCGTGAACTGGGCATGAAAGCGCCCGGAACTTTTCAGCATTCACTTCAGGTGGCCAACCTGGCGGAATCCGCCATTTATAAAATAGGCGGTAACTCTCTTCTGGTGCGAGTGGGTGCCCTCTACCATGATATCGGCAAGATGAATATGCCCATGTATTTCATCGAAAACCAGAGTACCCAGGTGAATCCCCACGATGAATTGTCCTTTGACGAAAGCGCAGCCATCATCATCAGCCACGTCATCAAAGGTATCGAACTGGCCAAAAAGCATAAATTACCGGATATCGTGATTGATTTTATCCGTACGCATCACGGAACCATGATGGTTCAGTATTTCTACAATAGCTACATCAAAAGTTTTCCCGACCAGCTTCCGAATGAAGATGATTTCAGGTATCCGGGGCCTCGTCCTTTTTCGAAAGAAACGGCGGTTTTGATGATGGCCGATTCAGTAGAAGCGGCTGCCCGGAGTATGCCGGTCCATGACCAGGATACCATCGACCAGCTGGTGGAAAAAATCATCAATAAGCAGATTCAGGACGGACAGTATGAGAATTGTGATATCACTTATCGCGATATCGCCTCCATCAAGAAAATTTTCAAAAAAATGCTTACCAGCATTTATCACGTTCGGGTAGCGTACCCATCCTGATCAATAAGTTTTTGATATTCAGCACTTTTATTGAAATGATAAAGATCATTTAGAATTATTCTAAATAAGCTTGCTTGTTTAGTTCAAGCTGTTTTTCTTTGCACAATTATTTAGAATCATTCTAAACAGTTGTCGTATGAGCATGCGTTTATCGGTAAAACTCTTCTTCATGGTCTTCCTGTCAGCCGGACAGGCTTCTTCTCAAAATTACATTCCGGGATGGAAAATTTCAGGTCGGATCAGGGTGGAGGGGGTGGAACTGGCCGGCTTTTCGGTGCAGCTGAAGGAAATCAACAAGCATACCATCAGCAGCAAAGAAGGGGCTTTTACCCTGGAAGGGACGGAGCAGGGCAGTTTTACGTTGAGGGTGCACGGTTTGGGCTGCGCAGATTGGGATTCGCTGCTGGTCTTACAACCGGGAGCCGTTCATCAACTTGACATTCAGCTGGCGGAAAACGCGTTGGATATTCCACAGGTGGAAATATTCAGTTCAAGATCGGAGGCCATGCGGATGCTGCCGGGCGCCGCTACCCTGATCAGTGCGCAGCAGATCGGGAAGATCCAGCCGGTAAGCAGCAACGAAGTTTTACGAAAGGCCGCCGGTGTGCATGTGGTGGACGAAGAGGGCTTAGGCCTCCGTCCGAACATTGGTTTCAGGGGCCTGGACCCCGATCGCAGCCGTTATGTGCTGGTGCTGGAAGACGGCGTACCGGTATCCTTAAGTCCTTACGGTGAGCCGGAAATGTACTATTCTCCCTCTGTCGACCGGATGCAGCAGGTGGAAGTGTTGAAAGGCAGCTCGTCGATTCAGTATGGTCCGCGTACCATTGCCGGTGTGATCAATTACCGCACCCTGGATCCTCCGCTGAAAACATCCGGTTCCGCTCAGTTTACCGGCGGTTCCGGTGGCTATTTTTCTTCTCATCTTTCCTATGGCACCAGCATCGGAAATACCGGCGTTCAGGTGAGTTATCTGAGAAAGCAGGCGGATGATTTCGGACTTCTGAAACTAAGGATGAATGATCTGGTGGCTCGTTTCAGATGGCTCCTGTCCGCGAAAGCCGTGTTCGGATTAAAGGCAGGTATTTACGATGAACAATCCAATGCGAATTATATCGGCATGACCCGTGCCATGTACGAATCAGGTCAATACGATGATGTAAGACTGGCACCCGAAGACGGGTTTCACATCAGGAGATATTCCCTGTCAGCGACGTATAATGTGAATGTAACAGAGCGGCTGAAGCTGGAAGCCCTGCTTTTTGCCTATACCACCCAGCGAAACTGGTGCAGGCAGGATTTTACGTACAATGCACTGGATACAGCCGGAAATCTGCTGCCCAAACCTGCCGATTATTCGGGAGTAACCTGGGGCGATGAATCACTGAACGGGGGGGCGATCTACATGCGAAACAGTACCGGCAACCGGAACCGGACCTTTGATGTGGCCGGAGCGGACCTTCGTCTCCGTTATAACTTCGGATTCATCGGGATGAAACACGAATTGGGCGCCGGTTTGCGGTTCATGGCCGAAAGGGCGCATGAAATCCGGGTGAACGGCAGCAAACCGGGAGCCTTGTCGGGCACCATTTCCGATGAGGAATTCAGGCCGGTACAGGGATACAGCGCTTTCATAACGGATAAAATAAAGTGGGGCGAACGTTGGGAACTTAATCCCGGACTGAGAGTGGAATACATGCAGTTTAACCGGGAGATCGTCAGGGGGAAGTACACCGTGAACGGGCAGCCGGTCACGCGCGATACCTCGGTTGAAAATCACAGCCAGCTGTATGCCTTCATTCCGGGAGCCGGGCTGAGCTATCAGCTGAACAAGGAACTGATGCTTTATAGCGGCGTACACAGGGGATTTGCACCTCCCCGGATAAAGGATGCGATCACCAGCGACGGCACCGACCAGGAACTCGAAGCTGAACTCAGCTGGAACTATGAGTTGGGTCTGAGAGCGGCTTTCTGTCAGGGAATCCGGCTGGAGTTGACGGCATTTTACCTTGATTTCGAAAACCAGGTCATCCCGCTATCGGAGTCTTCCGGCGGAAGCGGCGCCGGTCTCATCAACGGTGGCAGCACACGCAGCCGGGGTGCCGAAGGAACCTTGCACCTGAGCAGTTCAGCCTGGTCGGGAAATCGCTGGGTGGCCGGTCTTCAACTCACCGCGACTTATACGGAGACGGAATTTAATACCGACCGTTTTCTGGGTAGCACCGACAATAAGGTAAACATCAAAGGGAACCATTTGCCCTATGCGCCGCAATGGCAGGGAAATGGTTTGCTGAGCCTCGAATCACCATTCGGTGTAGCGCTTAGCATCAACCTGCAGTATACCGGTGAGCAATATACGGACGTGTACAATACCGTTCAGGCCGCGCCCAATGGTCTCAATGGCATGCTGGATGATTTTTACTCCCTCGATGCCGGTATCCAATACCATTGGCAGAAAGGGAAGACCATCTTTTCCTGCGCGGTAAAAAATCTCAGCAACGAACGTTATGTCTATACACGACGACCGCAGGGTATCAGGGTGGCGCAGGAACGAATGGTTTTCGTGGGTGTTAAAAAGAACTTCTGAGCTTTTCATTGACCGGCATCTCAGAAGATATTTTTCTGCGCCTTCCTGTAGATGCGGGTTTCAGGGGTACCTGGAGGGGATCATTCATCATAGAAATTAATGCGCTGATTATCCCACGGTTAAAATGTGATGGTGTTTTCGTGTTGAACTTAAATCTCCCTCGGCGAATATTACCTTTGTGGGGAGTTTATGGCTGATATTATCCGTTTATTGTCCGATACTGTGGCGAATCAGATTGCCGCCGGTGAAGTGATTCAGCGGCCGGCCTCTGCAGTGAAGGAATTGCTTGAGAATGCAGTGGATGCAGGAGCTACCCGGATTCAGTTGATCTTATTGGATGCCGGAAAGACCCTGATTCAGGTGATCGATGATGGAAATGGAATGAGTGAGACCGATGCCCGCCTCTGTTTCGAGAGGCATGCTACATCCAAAATCAGAAAGATCGATGATTTGTTTACCCTCCACACCATGGGATTCAGAGGAGAAGCCCTGGCTTCCATTGCCTCCGTGGCACAAGTCGATCTGAAAACCCGCAAACCGGAGATGGAGGTAGGGAGCAGAGTGCGGATCGAGGGTGGCTCTTTCGTGTCGCAGGAAGTGCATGCTTCTGCCGCCGGCACATCGCTCTCTGTAAAAAATTTGTTTTACAATGTTCCGGCCCGGCGAAATTTTCTGAAATCGAATCCGGTGGAAACCCGGCATATCCAGGAAGAATTTATCCGCATCTCCCTCTCCAATCCGCACATTCATTTTTCCATGCACCACAACGAAGCCCAGGTTTTCGACCTGCGGGCGGGAAATTTCCGGCAGCGGATTGCAGCCCTGTTTGGCAGTTCGTACAACGAACGGCTGGTTCCCGTGGAAGAAGATACCTCTATCGTCAAGGTGGAGGGGTATATCGGGAAACCGGAATTCTCCAGGAAAAACAGAGGAGAGCAATACTTCTTTGTCAACAATCGTTTTATCAAAGACAATTACCTGCATCATGCCGTTTCTTCCGCCTTCGATGCTTTGATTCCGAAGGACGCCTATCCGTCCTATTGGTTGAAGCTGAAAATTGATCCTTCGATGATCGATGTAAACATCCATCCTACCAAAACCGAAATCAAGTTTCAGCACGACAAGGACGTGTATGCCATTTTAAAGGCGGCTGTAAAAAGAGCGCTCGGGAGGTACAGCGTGGCTCCTTCTCTGGATTTTGAGAATGAGCCGGCTTTCGACCTGCCTCTCTCCAAAATGAACGAAGTGCCGGTACAGCCCCGGATACGGATTAACCCGCATTACAATCCCTTCCGGCTGAACGATACGGCTTCGGTCCGGACTGAAACTTTCCCAGAGCAGCAGCCTTTCCAGAAGTTCCGGCAGAGTCTTCCGGGTGAGACGGAAATTAAAACCTGGCTGGAAGTCAACAGGAGTGCTCCTGAACAGCACCGCCTGGAGCATGCTCCCGCTCCCGATAATCCGGTGCTGGATTTGCTGAATCAATTTGAAAATCTGGATGACTTCCGGTTTGTACAGGTAGCGCCGAAAACGGCCATTGCGGCATTCAGCAGGGGGGTGGTGCTGTACGATTTACCCGGAGCCAGGGAGCGTATCCTGTATGAAAAATACCTGCATGCTTTTTCAAGGCAGCAGTTAACTACACAGCAACAGCTCTTCCCGCCGCAAATCAACCTTCATCCGACCGACTTTCTGCTGGTCAGGGAATTGTCGGAAGAACTTCGCAAAATCGGATTCGATCTCTCTGAGTTCGGGCAAACCACCATCGTGATGCACGGCGTTCCGGCCGGCCTGGAACCCGGCAGCGAGGAGTCGACCTTGCAGGAACTGCTTGAACAATTCCGGAACAATAAAGAACGCATGGAACTGACCATGCACGATAACCTGGCCCGGTCCATGGCCAGAAGCCTCGTTCTGAAAGCGCCGGCCAGCTATTCCTCCCGCGAACTCCGGCAACTCGCCATTGATCTCCTGCATTGCGATCAGCCATTTTACGGTGTGAACGGCAAGTGTATCTTAAAGGCGTTTACTTCCGAGCAAGTAAGTGAAATGATGAAATAGTAACAGAAAGATCCGGTAAAAGCTTATGTCCTACCATCAGTTTCGTCCCATGCGCTGGCAGATCTTACCACCCGTGGTAAAAAATCTGCTGATCATCAACGGGATTTTATTTCTTGCCACGATTGTTCTGGAAGATAAGTTCGGACTGGATCTCACGCGGTACCTGGGACTCCATTTCGTGACCAGTGAATTTTTCGGCCCGCACCAGTATATCACGCACCTCTTCATGCACGGCAGCTGGCTGCACATCTTCTCCAATATGTTTGCCCTGTGGATGTTTGGCAACATACTGGAAAATCTTTGGGGCGGCAAACGATTCCTGGTCTATTATCTGGTGACGGGCATCGGCGCGGCCATCATCCACACGTTTTTTACCTGGTATGAAATCAGCCGGATGCAGGAGCAGGTGGATGTATTTATTTCTCAGGCGAACCCGGTTGATTTCAAATTGCTGGTTACCCGTTACCAGTCTTACCTGCGTTACGACGATGTGGCCGTGTTGAATGACTTCCTGAACACCTGGGCAGGGATGCCTTCCAATCCGGCCCTGATTCAGGAAGCCGGCAACTTTGCCGCGGAACTCATCACCAGAAAGGCGGATATACCTACCGTGGGTGCCTCCGGTGCTGTATTCGGGGTACTCCTGGCTTTCGGAATGCTGTTCCCGAATACCATCATTTACATTTATTTTGCCTTGCCCATCAAGGCAAAATGGTTCGTTATCTTGTATGGCTTGTTTGAGCTCTACAGCGGACTTCAGAACAACCCCGGCGACAATGTGGCACATTTTGCCCATCTTGGCGGGATGCTTTTCGGGTATTTGCTGATCCGGTCATGGAAAAAAAACAGGTTTACCCCTTATCAGGACGATTACTGATCAATGAGAACTTCTTTGCAGGAAATTAAAATGCAGTTTGGCGGCGCTTCGGCGCTGTACAGGCTGCTCGCACTCAACATCGGATTGTTTCTGCTGATCACCATTGCCCGTACCATTTTCTTTCTTGCCGGAGCGGATACGCTCCAGTTTGAGTATTATATCTCCAAACTCAGTTTGCCGGCCAGCCTGAATGAACTGCTGTATCAGCCCTGGGCCATCCTGACGTATATGTTTTTGCATGTCGATATCCTGCACATCCTGTTTAACATGCTGGTACTTTACTGGACGGGAAAATTATTTACTGAGTATCTCGGCAATGAAAAATTATGGGCGACCTATGTGCTGGGCGCCTTGAGCGGAGCGGCGGTATATTTGCTGGCCTTCAATCTTTTTCCGGCATTCGACGGGAAAGTGGCCAGCAGTCATCTCCTGGGCGCATCCGCCGGCGTGATTGCCGTGCTCGTGGCCATTGCCACCCTGCTGCCGGATTATACGGTTCACCTGCTGATCTTCGGGGCCGTGCGGCTGAAATACATCGCCCTGATTTCGATTCTGCTTTATTTCATCTCCATTCCGCTTGGAAATGCCGGTGGACACATTGCCCACCTGGGCGGAGCGGTTTTTGGATTTTTAATGGTCAGGCAATTGCGCAACGGACGCGACCTAACGGGATGGTTAACCGCAATAGGCCGGAAACGTACCGGCGGCAAAACGCACTTAAAAGTGGTGCGCCGGGGCCGGACAGCAGGTGATGACGGCTATTCAAATGATAGCATTTCCCACCAGGAACTGATCGATAAAATCCTTGATAAGATCAACAAATCCGGATTCGATAGTCTTACCAAAGAGGAAAAGCAGATTTTGTACAAAGCCAGCGGGAACCAGGATAACCCGTAAAAACGGAAGTTCTCAGTGTCTTTTTTTAGGAATTCTCGTCCCAATATGGGAATTAAGGAGCGGTATTTTGAATATTTTTATGCTGTGTTAACTATTTAAATAGTTGATTATCATAATTAAAGTAGGATTCTACGCCCTTTGGCACACGGTTCGCTTCTGACTGGAAAATTTTAAAAAATCAAACAAAGATGCGTGTCAAAATTTCATTCCTGCGTGACCAGATGTCGGCGAACACCATTCCCCTTCATCACCAAACCCTGATTGCCGAAAGCCTCTATCAGATCATTGATGGTTTTGGCGGTGACCGGAGCCTCTTTAATTTCTCCAGCCTGAAAGGAACCTCGAAAATTCAGAACGGGTTTATGCGTTTCCTGAGTTCAAAAGTAACCCTCGTATTGTCCTCCCGTAGTGCAGAGCAATTGGAACAATTGGTAAGCAAAGTATTTGAAATGCCCTACCTCGCTGTAGGCAAGATGAACCTGATGCCAAGAAGCCATGAAATTATTCCGGATCCGGAATTCAATACCAAAATGCGCTACCTCTGCATCAGCCCGATGATTCTGGTGGATCCTCACAAAGATCCCGAGAAGAGCCAGGTGACGATTGATCCCACTTCCCAGGAGTTTTCTGATATACTGTATGAGCAAACGCTCGATCGTATGGAGAAAGCGGGATACAACGAGTCGGACCTGAACAATTTCGCGGAATTTGATGCGCAGCCCGATCATGAATACGTTCAGAAACTGAATGAAACAGGCAAGAAATTCGCCCGTTACTACCGTGCCTCTGACGGAAGTACCATGATGGGATACCTGCTGCCCTTCACCCTGCATGCTCATCCCGATGTACAGAAGTTTATCTGGGAAGCCGGCGTGGGCGCTTTGAGCGAACAAGGATACGGCATGGTTGACCTTGTGAAACTGGGAGCCAATTAATCTTAAACACAGAAATGCCAGAGGGCTGTCTTTGCAGAAAGACGGCCCTTTTTATTGTGGCCTCATCGGGTAAGGCCGGCCGCATATCTCACAGGGCTTTATTATTTTCGCCATTCCGCCTGTTCTTTCCATGGCGAAGTCCTGAACCCGATGAAGAGTAAATCCTGGATGTATATTGTACTGATTTCGGCAGTCATGCTGGTCATTACAATTTTACTGCTTCGTCAACCCCTGCTGGAGTTTGCCATCCACAAAGCCAGTCAGAAGTTCAGGGAGAAGTTTGCAGTTGAACTTTCCGTCGGCGAGTCCGGATTCAAGGGGTTTCGTGATATTTATTTCAGAGATCTGCTGCTGGTTCCTGCCAACGGCGACACCCTCCTCAGCATTAAAAATTTCAATGCCAAAATCAGTATTTCAAAGTTAGTGCGGCTGCAGTTGGGTTTCAGGGAACTCACCGTTGACACCACCCTGCTGAGTCTTATACACCGCGATAGCTCCGATAATTTTTCATTTCTGATGAAGCGAAATAAGCCGGCAGAAAGCGATACTGCACACAAGGAGCCCGCCGGCGGATTTGACGAGCGCTTCATGGCCGTACTCGACCGGGTAAACGACCTGTTCAACGAGAGGATTACCATCCGGCAATTTAAAGTATCCTATCAGCGGGGTTCCGTGCAGGAAATGGTGAATATTCCGGAGTTGTATTTTGACGGTGCAGTCTTTCAGTCGAGTGTGGTTACCTCCTCGAAGGAAGGCGTCAACCTGTGGATTGTGAACGGAAAAGCCGATGCGGGAAACAGCAGTTATGACTTTCATGTGCAACGGACCCGGGGAGCACATTTCGCACTGCCGTTTATAGACCTGTTTGACGGGTTTAAAGTGTGTTTTGATTCAGCCCATGTGCAATTGTCAGCGAAGGAACAACACGGCCAGGTTTCGCTCAAGGGACATTTTGACATCCATAATCTCCTGGTAAGTCACTGGAGAATATCGCCTCAGGATGTGCGTTTCCCCTCCATGGAATTCAGGATGAACGGATACGCGGCGGCCGACAGCCTGGGTCTGATGAAAGGCACGGTCTTTACAATGAACCAACTGCCGGTCAGTATAACGGCAAGCTATAGCCGTAAGCCGGAGCGAAGAATGAAACTCAGTACGGAATTTTCCACTTCAAAAGCGCAGGATCTTTTTGATGCGATGCCGGGTGGGATGTTTTATACCTTCAGAGGTTTTCGCGCCTCCGGGCAGCTGCACTACCACCTGGAAACGGATATTCCGCTCGGGCGGCCGGAGCAACTTGTATTCAGTTCTGAACTGGAGAAGAAGAATTTCCGGATTGAAAGTTATGGTACGGAGAACTTTGCCAAAATCGCTCTGCCGTTCTCCTTTCTGGCCATGGACGGTGACCGGCCCGTCAGAAGTTTTACCGTTGGGCCGGAAAATCCCTATTTCACCCCCTTGAATTTTATTTCTCCATACCTCCAGGCAGCCGTACTGACTGCGGAAGACCCCAGTTTCATGAATCACGGTGGATTTGTGGAAGAGTCGTTTCGTGAATCCATTGCCACCAACATCCGGCAAGGTCGGTTCGCCAGAGGCGGGAGTACCATCAGCATGCAACTGGTGAAAAATGTTTTCCTGAGCCGCAACAAGTCGGTGAGCAGGAAGCTGGAAGAGATTCTGATTGTGTGGCTGATCGAGCAAAACCGACTGCTGAGTAAGGAGCGCATGTTTGAAGTGTACCTGAACATCATCGAATGGGGTCCTAATGTTTACGGTATCGGAGAAGCTGCCCGTTTTTATTTCAATAAATCTGCCGATGAACTGGATCTGGCGGAAAGTATTTTTCTGGCAAGTTTGATTCCAAGTCCTAAGCATTTCAGGTACCGCTTTGACCAGAGCGGACAGCTCAAGCCCTATGTGGCGGGATTTTTTAAAGTGGTCAGTGGCCGGCTGGTTAAGCGGGAAAAGATTACCCAGGCTGAGGCCGACAGCCTGAAGCCCTTCGTTAAACTCAACGGGCCAGCTCTTGATTTCATTTTGCCCCAGGATAGTATCGCCCCGGATTCGATGGACCTGGTTCCGATCGTTCCGAAGATTCCCTGAAGTCGGATATGGAGCAGTGGAAAATCTCATATCTAACACTTGCTCCTGCAAAACCGGACAAATTTGTATTTGTGGAAGAGCCGGAATAATTTCTTAAATTTGAACGGATGATGAAACAGACATTTATACTACCCGGTGCATTGCTGATGTTTTTCCTGCTGAATGCCTGCCAGCAGGAGGACAAAGACCCCAAGCAGGTTTCGGATGCGACTTGTGCCCCGTTGAATCCCAATGGCGACAGTGAACTGGCACTGCTCATGCGGAAAATGGCCAGCCTGGCAGAAGAAAATGCCTCAGCGCTGCGCCAGGGAAAGGAATTGGCGCCCTATGACGGCAGCTTTGATAAAATGCTGACGGCGGAACGCAGCATGCAGGTGGAAGAACAGTTTTTTCAGGGCATGGCGAAGTCATACATCACCAACATCAATAAACTGTACCAGGCCGACTCCCCTGAGGAGCGCGTGAATTTGCACAATAACCTCATTCAGACCTGCCAGGAATGCCATGGCCAGACCTGCAGGGGGCCACTGAAGCGAATTGATAAAATGCTGGTTCAGTTGTAAGCGTGCCATCAATGTTTTTACCGGCTCTGTTTTTCCGGTTCAAAGTCGAGGCTGATGGAATTCATACAAAAACGTTTACCGGTAGGAGCAGGTCCGTCATCAAAGATGTGACCGAGATGGGCATTACATCGGCCACACAATACTTCGGTACGGATCATGCCATAACTGGTATCAGATGTATACCGCACACTGTTTTCCCTGATGCTTTCATAAAAACTGGGCCACCCGCAGCCGGAGGCAAACTTGGAATCCGATTTGAATAAGGCATGTCCGCAGGCAGCACAATAGTACGTGCCATTTCCTTCGTAATCCCAGTATTTACCGGTAAAGGCACGCTCCGTTGCCGCATGTCGGGCCACTTCATACAAATCTTCCGGTAGTATTTTTTTCCAGACAGAATCGGCTAATTCCAGTTTGTTCGTGTCGGTTCTGGAATAATAGGCATGCTTTTCGTGCTGCTCTGCTTGTTCTGACATGGTTGAATGGGTTTTTAAGGAAGTCTCCGTTTGACAGGAGGATGAATGGGCAAAGGCAAAGAGAAGAAATATACCCGAAAGGAATGGTTTCATGGGATCTGATGCTATTGAAGGAACGATTATACCGGAACTAAAGTTTATAGCGGCAGGTTATTGGCCGGCTCAAGCTCTGCCCTGATTTAATGAGCCCTGCGTCGCATTCCGGGGGATTGGACCTTTCTTTCTGCAAGTTGCCCTCCCCAAACGAAGGTTCTATCTATTTTATTGTTGATAGTCAGTGTTCTGCAAAAAATAAGCCTTGCTTCTGCTTGGAATTGGAACGTACAGGGCCACCAGGCAAAAACCAGGTTTTGGAAATCGCCGTGGCCTGCCAAAGCGTTTGTTTTTTCAACGGCCAGGTACTTTCTGGACGTGTGAGTTTTTGAGTTAAACTTCTGTAATACAATGGCATATACTTGTTTGTGAGGTTTTTTTCAGAAATCGATGTTGATAAAGCAAGTGCCGCCGGTCGATTTCCAGGCCCGCTGTTGGTAACTTTGAGAGATGCGCGGTGTCTTTTTCCGACTTTTGCGCCCCGTATTTGTACGAACAGAGAGAACAAGATATGTCGAAGAAGCAGGCAACCCTAGATCACAACTACACAGAAGACAGTATACAGTCGCTCGACTGGAAAGAGCACATCCGGCTGCGCCCGGGTATGTATATCGGAAAACTGGGAGATGGCTCCGCCAAGGACGATGGTATTTACGTCCTCATCAAGGAAGTGATTGACAACTGTATTGATGAGTATGTCATGGGATACGGTAAAACCATTGAAATCGAAGTGCGGGAGGGAAAAGTAAGGGTCCGTGATTACGGTCGTGGAATACCTCTTGGAAAAGTGGTGGAGTGCGTGAGCAAAATCAATACCGGTGGCAAATACGACAGCCAGGCGTTTCAAAAATCCGTTGGGTTGAACGGCGTTGGTACCAAGGCGGTAAACGCCCTGTCCATGTACTTCAGGGTTCAGAGCGTGAGGCAGGGAAAAACCACCTGGGCGGAATTTGAAAGGGGAGAGTTGCAAAAGCAGAAAAACGAACAAAAAACCGACCTCGCGGATGGAACCGAAGTCACGTTTGTGCCGGACAACGAGATTTTTCTGGATTACGAATTCCGCATGGATTACATCGAAACGATGGTGCGGAATTACACCTACCTCAATGTGGGGTTGAAAATACTGGTCAACGGGCAGGAGTTCAGGAGCGACAACGGTCTCCTCGACCTGCTCAATGCCAATATCAGCGACGAACGTCTCTACGAAGTGATTCACATCAAAGGCAAGGACATTGAAGTGGCCTTTACGCATACCACCTCCTATGGCGAAGATTATTACAGCTTCGTGAACGGTCAGCATACCACGCAGGGAGGCACACACCTCGCCGCCTTCCGTGAAGCGATTGTCAAAACGGCAAGGGATTTCTACGGGAAGGATTTTGATCCGAGTGATGTGCGTACCTCCATCACCGGTGCCATCAGTATCCGCATCCAGGAGCCGGTTTTTGAATCTCAAACCAAAACCAAGCTCGGCTCCATCAACACCTTTCCCGGAGGTCCTTCCCTCCGCAACTGGATCAACGAGTTCGTCTCTCAGCAACTCGATAACTTCCTGCACAAGCATCCTGAAACGGCCGAGGCCTGGAAAAAGAAAATTCTGCAGAGCGAGAGAGAGCGCAAGGAAATTGCCGGAATAAAAAAACTGGCCAATGAACGCGCCAGGAAGGCCAATCTCCACAACAAAAAATTGCGCGACTGCCGCGTACACCTGAACGACCTGAAAAACCCGCAAAGACTGGATACCACCCTGTTTATCACCGAGGGAGATTCGGCATCCGGTTCGATCACCATTGCCCGCGACGTGAATACGCAGGCCGTGTTCAGCCTGAAGGGTAAACCCCTGAATTGTTTTGGCCTCACTAAGAAAATTGTTTACGAAAACGAGGAGTTTAACCTGATGCAGAATGCGCTGGATCTGGAGGATTCTATCGAGAACCTCCGCTACAACCGCATTGTCATCTCCACAGATGCCGATGTGGACGGCATGCACATCCGCTTGCTCCTGCTCACGTTCTTCCTGCAGTTTTTCCCGGACCTCGTTAAAAACGGACATGTGTTCATTCTGCAAACGCCGCTTTTCCGTGTCAGAAATAAAAAGGAAACGATTTATTGTTACAGCGAGCAGGAAAAGCAGCAGGCCATGCAAAAGCTGGGCGCCAAACCCGAAATAACCCGTTTCAAAGGTCTGGGTGAAATCTCGCCTGATGAGTTCAAGTCGTTTATCGGCCGTAAAATGCGGCTCGACCCGGTCACACTGACCGGTGAAACCTCACTGCATGGTCTGCTGGATTATTACATGGGTAAAAACACGCCCGAGCGACAGGAGTTCATCATCCGCAATCTCCGCATTGAGGAAGAACTGGAACCGCTTCCGGAAGCAAAAGCCATTGGCGAAGAAACCATGATAGAAGTATAGGCCAGCGAAATAAACCGCAGCATTGATCTGATCCCGAAGAAATAGAAATGTCACACGATAAATTACAATCCAATGGCCACGGTCCGGGCGAACACCACGGGCAGGTGGCCACCATGTACGAAAGCTGGTTCCTGGAGTATGCCTCCTATGTCATCCTGGAGCGTGCCGTTCCTTACCTCGACGATGGTCTGAAGCCGGTACAGCGCAGGGTATTGCATTCCATGTGGGAACTCGAAGACGGCCGTTACAACAAAGTGGCGAATGTGATCGGGCACACCATGAAATATCACCCGCACGGCGACGTGAGCATTGGAGACGCTCTGGTGCAGATGGGGCAGAAAGACCTGCTCATTGATACGCAGGGAAACTGGGGGAATATCTATACCGGCGATAGTTCCGCCGCGGCACGTTACATTGAGGCGCGCCTGAGCAAGTTTGCACTCGAAGTGGTGTTTAATCCCAAAACCAGTATCTGGCAGGCTTCCTACGACGGGCGTAACAAGGAGCCGGTGACTTTGCCCGTAAAATTTCCCTTGCTTCTCGCTCAGGGCGTCGAAGGAATAGCCGTTGGTCTTGCCTGTAAAATTCTGCCTCACAATTTCTGCGAGCTGATCGAAGCGTCCATTGACGCCATTCGTGGAAAGAAGGTAAATATTCTGCCCGACTTTATCACCGGAGGCGTGGCGGATTTTTCCAGATACAACGATGGGTTGAGAGGAGGCCGTATCCGTGTTCGTGCCGTAATCGAAAAGGTCAGCAAGAAGATGCTCGCGATCCGTGAAATTCCTTTTGGAACCACGACGTCCTCCCTGATCGATTCGATCCTTGCCGCCAACGACAAAGGCAAAATAAAGGTCAAGAAAGTAGAAGACAATACGGCGGCCCGGGTGGAAATAATCATCCATCTGCACCCTGATTCTTCGGAGGATGTCGACAAAACCATAGAGGCGCTCTATGCATTTACAGATTGTGAAGTGAGTATTTCTCCGAACTCATGTGTAATCGTTGATGGAAAACCACTCTTTCTTTCCGTTAACGAGATTCTCCGCCTCTGTGCCCTGAACACCCAGGAATTGCTGCGCAGGGAACTGCAGATTCGTCTGGGGGAACTGGAGGAAGATTGGCATTTCAGTTCGCTGGAGAAAATATTCATCGAAAAGCGCATCTACCGGAACATTGAGGAGTGTGAAACCTGGGAGGCGGTCATCGAAACCATCCACAAAGGCCTCAAGCCCTACAAGAAGAAGTTCTACAGGGAAATTACCGATGAAGACGTGGTGCGGCTGACTGAAATCAAGATCAAAAGAATATCCAGATTCGATGCCTTTAAGGCGGATGAGCACATCAAGGGACTGGAAGACGAAATCACCGGCGTAAAGCACGACCTCGACAACATCAAGACCTATACGGTAAATTACTTCAGGAATCTCCTGAAGAAATACGGCAAGGGCAAGGAAAGGAAAACGCAGATTGCAGAGTTTGAAACGATCGTGGCTTCCAAAGTGGTGATCAATAACGCAAAACTCTATGTGAACCGCGCCGAAGGCTTCGTCGGACATGGACTTAAAAAAGATGAGTTTATCTGCGATTGTTCGGATATCGATGATGTGATCGCCATTACCTCCGATGGCAAACTGGTGGTCACCCGTATTCAGGACAAAGGCTATGTAGGCAAGGACATTATCCATGTGGCCCTGTTCAAAAAGGACCAGGACGAACAGACGGTGTATAACATGGTGTATCAGGATGGGCCCCGTGGCGCCATCATGATGAAGCGTTTTACAGTGGGCGGGGTGACCCGCGATAAGCCCTATGATCTGACCAAAGGGGCCGAAGGAAGCAAAGTGCTGTTTTTGTCTGTCAGCACGCCGCAGGACGGACCCACCGTTATTGTGAAACTACGGCCCAAGCCAAAACTCAGGAACCTGGAATCGGTGGTGCATTTCGGAAGCCAGCTGATCAAGGCGAGGGGGGTACAGGGAAATGTGGTAACGAAATTTCCCATTCTGAAAGTCGTACAGGCTACACCGGAACAGGAAAGCAGTCTCCGGAAGAAACAACCGGAGCTTTTTCATCCGCCTTCAAAGGACGATAAGACACAAATGAAGATGGAGCTTTAACACGACGTAAAAGCTGAGAGCAGCCGGTTGAAACACCGGCTGTTTTCATACATAAACCAGGTGGAAAAACTGCATTCCTATGTGTATTCAAGTCTGGACCTGCTGCAGCATTACAGAGGGGAAATGCCCCTGCATCTGTATCTGAAAAAGCAATTCAGGCTAAACAGGAAATTCGGTTCCCGCGACCGGAGATGGATCCGGCAATTGTGTTATGCATGGTTCAGGACCGGCGGACTGTTCAGAAAGGAGGAGCCGCTGCAAAGATTGCTTTTTTCTTTTTACCTCCTGACCGACCAGGAGGATCAAACGGCGATGGATATCCTACAACCGGCCGCTCTGCACCCCTTGGATTTTACCTTATCGCGCCAGGCCAAGCTGAAGCAAATCAGTGAAAAGACCGGCGAAAGGAGGGAAGAAGATCTTTTTCCATACCTGGAACAACTCAGCCCCTTGCCGGATGTACAGGCATTTATCGGGAGTTTGTACCAGCAGCCCCTGGTTTGGCTCAGAGCGCGCAGAGCACACCTGAGCAAGGTGTTGGACAGGCTGGAGGCTGCCGGTATTGCTTTTAGCGTTCATCCCGTTGAACCCATGGCCATTTCCCTTGCACCCGGCACAGCGCTCGAGACGACCGGTGTACTGGAACGGGGATGGGCGGAAATACAGGATCTCTCTTCTCAACGTACGCTGCATTTTATGGATCCAGCACCCGGAGAAAACTGGCTGGATGCCTGCGCCGCCTCGGGTGGCAAAAGCCTCCTGCTGATGGAAAGGGAGCCTTCGGTACGCCTCACGGTTTGTGACAATCGTGCGTCCATCCTGAAGAACCTGGAGGAGCGTTTCAGGCAGAATGGAATAACGTCTTACACAAAGATTTTGGCAGACCTCTGTGATCCGCTGTCATTGGCAGGATTTCCTCATTTTGACGGGATCATTGCGGATGTGCCCTGCAGTGGTTCCGGTACCTGGGCAAGGAACCCGGAGCAGATGGAGTTTTTCAATACGGAAAGCCTGTATCACTATGTACGGGTGCAGGAAATGATCAGTACCAACCTCTCCGGTTTACTAAGGACCGGAGGAAAAATGCTGTACATTACCTGCTCTGTGTTTAAGGCGGAGAATGAAGACCGGACTGCGGCCCTGGCATCAAAGCACGGTTTCAGGATTCAGAAAGAAGGAATCATTCAGGGGAGTGCCGAAGGAGCAGATACCCTGTTTGCATCGCTGCTCATTAAAAAATAAAGGCCGTATGTTCTGATACGGCCTTTGTAGAATAGAGGAGGGGACTTCAACGCAGTACGAGCGATGAAACACCGGACAGATAACCCTCCACATAGATTTCAAGCATATAGGTGCCGGAGGTGAAAACACGGTCTTTTTCTTCCCAGTCAAGGCATACGTCCTGTTTGTCGTTCGTATAACTCAGCGTTTTCACAGAAGTATAAAGCAGTTCTTCCGAAGAGCCCGCTTTCCTGAAACTGCTGCTCCCTTCAGCACGGTTGCCGAGCACTTTACCTCCGGGTTCAATCACCCGCAGGTGCACCACTTTTTCGCCGGCCCTGGCGATTTTATTTTCGAGCAGGGTAAAACACGTCTCAATCTTGTTGGCACGTTTGGCCATGGCGGTGGTAACGTATTTATCGTTGTTTCTTTTCTTGTAGGCGGAAACTTTCAGGTATTCAGCGCGAAGAACCGATGCGGCATTGACGGTACTCTCCAGATTTTTGGTAAGTGTTTCCACCGTGGAGCTGAGTTCATTCTTTTCCTTTTTCAGTTGTTCGTTTTCAACCAGCAGGGCATCGATGCGTTCAAGGTATTCGTCGCGCAATTTTTTTAATTCAGCCAGTTCCTGCTGCA
>JAEUTF010000128.1 GCA_016788185.1 Bacteroidia bacterium
CGGTATCGCCACCATCACATTTTCCCATCCACAATCCAATTCCTTGCCGGGAACCTTGCTGCGCGAACTCGCCGCTGCCATTACAGAGGCCGGTAAGCATCCGGAAGCTCGTGTCATTGTTCTGCAAAGCGAAGGCGAAAAGGCCTTCTGCGCCGGGGCCTCTTTCGATGAACTGGTATCGATCAGTGATATTGAAACCGGCACTTCTTTTTTCAGTGGATTCGCCGGTGTGATCAATGCGATGCGTAAGGCGCCGAAATTTGTCATTGCAAGGGTACAGGGAAAAGCCGTTGGCGGCGGAGTCGGACTGGCCTCGGCGGCCGACTACAGTTTTGCCCATGAAAGTGCTGCAGTGAAACTGAGCGAACTGGCGGTTGGCATCGGTCCCTTTGTAGTGGGCCCGGCCGTGGAGCGAAAAATAGGTACTTCCGCTTTTACCCAGTTAACCATCCATGCTTCCGCCTGGAAAGATGCACAGTGGGCCCGTGAAAAGGGATTGTATGCCGAAGTGTTCAGCTCCCATGCCGAACTGGATGCCGCGGTACAGCAACTCGCAGGAATCTTGTCCAACTCCAATCCTGAAGCCATGAGCATGCTCAAAAAAATCATGTGGGAAGGAACCGAAAACTGGGATCAGTTGCTGCTGGAGCGTGCGGGAATGAGCGGCAAACTGGTGCTGAGTGAATTTACACGCAAGGCCATTGCGAAATTCAAGCAGGGGGCCCGTTAACCCCATTGACTTTAAAAGGGGATTCTTTGCCCATGGGTTCAATTCCGGAACCGGCAGTCTTCTGTTTTTTCCAAATTCTGAATTCCGGACTTACTTACCTGATTGGTATGAAACCCTCCGGTCTGCTGCAGGCGTATTTTGATATCACATTTGCCGGTTCAGGAAAGCCGGAGGAATCTGAATCAGATCATACCCTGGTCCATCATCAGTTTCACTTTCAGGATGGAGGCTACGCTGAGCCCGTCTTTGATTTCACCCCGGTGCACCATGTTCACGACTTCGTCAAAAGGCAATTTGCGCACATGCAATTGCTCGGTTTCCTCGGGTGAACTACCCACTTCATGCAGACCCCGGGCGATGTACGTATAGGAAACTTCGTCTGAAACCGAATTGCTGAGCTGCATCTCCAGTACCAGGTCCCATTGGGAAGCCTGCAGTCCTGTTTCCTCCTCCAGTTCCCGTTTGGCTCCGATCAGCGGGTCTTCTCCTTCGGGGCAACCACCCTCCGGAATTTCCCATTCATAGGTATGGAGGGTATAGCGGTATTGACCTACCAGCCACGTGTTCCGGTCTTCGTCGAGCGGTACAATGGCTATTGCCCTGTTTTTAAAGTGCACCACTCCGTAAATGCCGGGCTTACCGGCAGGATTCAACACCTGGGCTTCGGTCACCCGTATCCAGGGATTTTCATACTTGATTTCTGAACTAAGGGTGGTCCAGGGATTATTTTGGTCAGGAGTGTGCATCTTCGGACGGGCAAGGGATTTTATTCTATTGAAAGAACCGGTACGGATTCAAAATTAAAAGACTCCGGGAAACCTGGAGGGTGAGGGAGGCAGGTTTATACTATATTCCTGAGATTCCCGTTTATCGCGTAGTTTCGCAAAATTGTAACATCAATTGGATGGATAAAATTGAACGCCTTGCCGTTTTCACGTCCGGAGGAGATGCTCCCGGAATGAATGCCTGTATCCGCGCCGTGGTGCGAACAGCTTTGTTCAACAATTTGCGGGTATATGGTGTCCTCCGGGGTTACCAGGGCATGATTGAAGATGAATTTAAACCCCTGACCTCACGTTCGGTGAGTAACATCATTCAAAGGGGTGGCACGATTTTAAAGGCGGCCCGTAGTGCCGATTTTATGACCGCGGAAGGGATGCAGAAAGCCTGGCAGAACCTGAAAAGCCACCAGATTGACGCGGTAGTGGCCATTGGAGGTGACGGTACCTTTAAAGGCGCTGAAGCATTCTGCAGCCTGTATCCCGACATAAAAATCATAGGTATACCCGGAACCATCGACAACGATCTGAGCGGTACCGATTTTACCCTGGGTTTCGATACGGCCATCAATACGGTGATTGAGGCGCTTGATAAAATCAGGGATACCGCCGCTTCCCACGACCGCTGTTTCTTTATTGAGGTCATGGGCCGCGATTCCGGATGCATCGCGCTTTGGTCGGGCGTTGCCGGTGGAGCGGAGGAAATTCTGCTCCCGGAGAAAGTGAGCGACCTCGAGGCGCTGGTGGCGAAACTGGAGGAAGGCAAAAAGAACAACAAAAGCAGCAGCATCATCCTGGTGGCCGAAGGTGAAAAGAACGGCGGCGCACAAGAAGTGGCTGCACATCTCAAAAGGATGCTTCCGCATTATGATACCAAAGTGACGGTACTCGGCCACGTTCAGCGCGGTGGAAGTCCAACAGCCCATGACCGTATCCTTGCCGCCAAATTGGGCGTTTGGGCCGTAGAAGCCCTGTTACAGGGAAAGAACCGGCAGATGATCGGTATACAAAGGGGAGAAATGGCCCTGACGCCCTTCTCCATGGCCACCCGCCAGCAACAGCCGCTTGACATGGAACTCTTCCGTATCAACCAAATTCTGAGTACCTGATCTCTCGTCATCACGAACTATTCGCTTCTTAAAATTTCAATTAAAAAAGATTCCCGCCATGTACAAAGCAGCACTGTT
This sequence comes from Bacteroidia bacterium, assembly GCA_016788185.1. Lineage (GTDB taxonomy): Bacteria > Bacteroidota > Bacteroidia > AKYH767-A > OLB10 > JAJTFW01. The sequence continues at coordinate 2,697 of JAEUTF010000128.1, forward strand.
GAGTGTATTCCTCTTCTTCACCACTCTTAGCCATGCACAGGAACCCTTTAAAAACCGGGATGGACTGGTGATCACTCCGGAAAAAGGGGAGATGTCAATCGGTTTTGATGCCGTCCCTTTTTTAAAATTCATGGGCAGCCTTTTCAACGATGATAACAGTGCGCCCCTGGCCGATTTTACCGCCAGACATCCGTTGACTTTTACCAGTGTGTATGTTTACAAGGAAAATACCGCCATCAGGAGCAAAGTACGCCTTGGACTCGGCGTTGAAAAGACGGATACCCTGGTACCACGGATCGGCAGTACCAATCCCAATGAAACCGTATCAAATGAAACGAAAGTGGCCACAAGCAACATTACCCTGGGGGCAGGTTTGCAGAAATGGAGGGGAAAGGGCAGGGTGCGCGGATTTTATGGCGGGGAGCTACTCATTAAAATAAGTACGGAAAAGACCACTTACAGCTATGGCAATGCCATGAGCAGCGAAAATCAGGCTACACGTACCAAATCGGTCAAGCCGGGCAATAACTTCGGATTCAACCTTCGCGGTTTCGTGGGTGTGGAATATTTCTTTGCCGCCAAAGCTTCACTCAGTGCCGAATTCGGCTGGGGTCCTTTGCTGAATACCAAATCAAGAGGAGAGGTGGAAACAGAAAGCTGGAACGGTTCCTCGGCCGAAGCCACGGTTACCGAGAGCGGCAAATCATCCTCCTTTCAATTCGACAATGACAATGCCGGCGGTTCTTTGAATCTGAATTTTTACTTCTGATGAATTTGCAAAGGACAGAGCCTCTGAAAAAGGGCCGTACCGCGCAAGTAGTAATGCTTAAAATAAGCCGGTCTTACTTTTTATAATCTTCCCATTTTACCGTCTGGTAAGTATTGCTGCCAAAATAGGTGAGGACCGGCATCAGGTCAGCGGTGCTATGAAAACCCGATAATGGAGTAAGCAGGGAATACCGTTCATCCATCACCACAAAACTGGGATAGCCCATTTTTCCGTTCAACAGGGAAACCGCCAGTTCATTGGCCTTGAATTCTGGTTTAAACACAAATACTTTATCTCTGAAGCGGATGGTATCCTTCGTTTCGGCATCCAGTTTCACGGCATAATAATTTCCGTTGATGTAATTTACAATCGTGCTATCCTTAAAAGTGCTGGCGTCCATTTTTTTGCACCAGCCGCACCAGGCGGTGTACACATCGATGAAAATTTTCCGGGGCGCCTGGTCGTTCAGTGCCACAGCCTGCTCGAAACTCATCCATTGGATGGAATTGGCAGGGGTGGTTTTATCGCCCTGGGCGAAGCAGGAGCTCCCTGTCACAAACCAAAGCAGGGAAAGAGCAAACAGGATTCTGGAAAGCATGGTGGGTATACGTCAATTTAGAAGGTTAGATTCAGCATTATTTGACCGTTCCCATCAATTTTCGTACCATGGGGGAGATAAGCAGGAGGACAATACCCGAGACCAGGGCATATACCGCCAGTTGCTGGTAGCCATCGGTATAGGAGATCAGCTTTTCGGTGAGGCTGGCGTTTTCATTGGGTGAAGCCATGCCTGCTCCCAGGATACCGGCTACATACTGTCCATAGGCGCTGGCCAAAAACCACATGCCCATCATCACGCCCTGCAGGGGCTGAGGTGACAATTTTGTCATGATGGATAAGCCGATCGGAGAGAGGCAGAGTTCCCCGAAGGTGATGATGAAATAGGCCAGTGTGAAGATCTCCAGGGAAGTCATGCCTTCAACCGTTGCAAAAAAACGCGTGGCATAAAAGACGTAAAAAGCCAGGGAGAGAAAGAGAAATCCCAGTCCGAATTTTACGACCGTATTGGGCTCCGCCCTGCGCTTGCTCAGCCATACCCAAAGCAGGCCCAGCAAAGGGGCAAAAATGATGACGAAGAGTGAGTTCGCGGCATTGTTGACCCCATTGGGATTGAAGTTAACACCGAGAATATCGTTATCGAGGTTGTTGGCGGCAAAAAGCGCGAGGGATCCGCCGCTTTGTTCAAAGAAGGCCCAGAACAGAATGGAGAAAAGAATAAAGACCAGCGCAGCGGCCAGTTTCTTCCGCTCTTCCACACTGAACTTCATCATTTCATAGAAAATGTAAATCAAGGTAACCGGACCAATGATATACATGAACCAGTCGGTATACTGGGTTTTTGACACCATGATCATGATCAAGGGTATGACCGCCAGGGAGCCGGCATAGGTGGCATATTCATGCCAGTTCTTGCCCACAATGCCTTTCACTTCATAGGGGGAACGACCTATAGGACCCAGGCTGCGCTGCGTAAATACAAAGGTGATGAGGCTGATGGTCATCACAATGGCCGCCAGTCCGAAGGCGAGGTTCCAGGAGTAACTCTGTGCAATGGCAATGCAGGCATAACCGCCCAGCAAAGCTCCCACATTGATACCGGCGTAAAAGAGCGAGAATCCTGCATCCCGCCGGCTATCGTTCTCGTGGTACAAGGCCCCAACCATGGTCGAGATATTGGGTTTAAAGAAACCGGTACCGATGATGGTAAAAGCAATGCCCATAAAAAAGAACTCATGCGGATTGAAGGCTAGAATACAACTGCCCGTGATCATCAGCAGGCCGCCCCAAAACAAGGATTTCCGGAAACCGAGAATCTTATCGGCGAAAAGTCCTCCGATGAAGGTAAAGGCATATACAAAGGCCTGCGTCGCCCCATACTGCAGATTTGCTACATCTTCCTTCATCAGCAGCTGACTTACCATGAAGACGGTAAGCATGCCGCGCATGCCGTAGAAACAGAAACGCTCCCACATTTCGGAGAAAAAGAGATACCAAAGCTGGCGGGGATACTTCCCCTTGAAATCCTGAATTTGTTCGAGAGTTTGTGACATAGGCTGGATAATTCAGTATCTGTAATTCAGATGAGACGGGTGAGAACAGTGAAGCAGGTTAATGAGATCGATCGTGGTTCCGGATTTCGCCTGATCAGCGTACTCCGTGCATCATTTTCTTCAGGCGAGGAGTCAGTGCAAACAGGATCACAGATGCCAGGCCGGTAAGGACCACAAACACCATGAAGAACTCAAAGAGGTTGTGGATCTCGAAGCCGGCAAAAACCGGATTGCTGGAGCGGATTTTATGCTCGGCCAGCAGAGCTAGCTGCTCCTGCGTGGGCACCACTTTTTTATCCAGCACCGCCTGGAGGTCGATGCCCAGTTCCTGTGCCTTGTTGAACTTATCGCCGGTGGCCGGGAGAATGGAACCCAGGGTGCCCGCCAGGGCATAGCCCGACGCGTTAGATAGAAAGAATACGCCGTAAAGGAGTGAGGCAAAACGCTTGGGGGCCAGTTTACCCACCAGCGAGAGGCCGATGGGAGAGAGGCAGAGTTCCGCACAGGTTTGAACAAGATAGAGAAGGATCAGCCATTTGATGGCGAGAAGCCCGCTGTTTCCGAGATCCTTAACATTGTGTGCAATGATGAAATAACTGAGCGCAATGAGGAGAAGTCCGATGGCCTGTTTCATGGGTGAGATGGGCTCACGTCCTTTTTTTCTTAATGAATCCCAAAGCATGCTGAACGGAACCGCAAAAATGACCACAAAGAGTCCGTTGAAGATTTGCACCATCGAAGGAGGCATTTGCCAGCCAAAGAAATTACGGTCGGTCTGATTATCGGCGATGAACGTAAGCGATGATCCGGCCTGCTCGAATGCAGCCCAGAAGAAAATCACGAAGAAGGCAACAATATAAATCACAAAGATCCGGTCGCGCTCCACTTTGGTAAGCGATGAATCGGAAATGATAAGTCCGGCCAGTGACAGGCCGCTGGCATATATGATGGAATAAATGAGATTTTGCCCGAAAATATTCAGGAAAATAGCCGTTAACAGGGCGAATGCAACCCCCGAAAAGACCAGGGCATTGGTGGAGAACACAGCCTTTTGTGATTCTCCTTCTTCATAATGTGAAGCATCGTGGGTGGAGGGCAGTCCACCGAGCGGTTTTCCGTCGGGTGATACGACGTATTTGTTTTTCAGAAAATAGAAAATCAGACTGCCAATCATCATGGCAATGCCGGCAGCCAGAAAGCCCCACTTAAAGGCATGAATGTCTCGTATCCCGTTCAGGTCCTTTACATCTCCAATGATCGGACAGATAAGCTGCCCCAGAAAGGCACCGAGGTTAATGCCCATGTAAAAGATGGTGAAGGCGGTATCGAGTTTGCTTTTGTCCTGTTTTGGATAGAGGCTGCCTACCATGCTGGAAATATTCGGTTTGAAAAATCCGTTTCCAAAGATGATCACCCCGAGTGCGGTCCACATGACCGTGGTGGCGAGCGGCAGGTTCTCTCCGAATATGCTGGCACTGAAGAAAAGCAGCAATTGACCGATGGCCATCATGGTTCCACCCAGCAGGATGCAGTTTCTGTTGCCCAGGAAGCGATCGGCGATAAAACCGCCCAGCATCGGAGTGAGGTAACACAAACCCAAAAAGGCTCCGTAAATCAGCGAGGATTGTTCTTCGCTCATCATCAGGGAGTTTACCAGGAAGAGCGTCAGGATGGCACGCATGCCGTAAAAGTTAAATCGCTCCCACATTTCTGTCCCGAAGAGGACCCATAATCCCTTGGGGTGTCCTTTTGAAGTTGTTGTGCTCATACGTGTAGCCAGGGTTTTCTTATCTTTTGTTGAGGTTATTTCGGGACTAATGTAACGAAAAGATGATTTCAGACCCAATGCCCCGGTTTCCTTGAAAAGGAGCCTGTTTCATCCGCCCAGAAAACGAATGCCCTGATGGCCCTTGCCATGGACGTTTAGGACGAAGGCCTTACCTTCGCAGAGAAATTAAAACGTTGTCATGTTTGACCTGATCAATAAACTGGGCGACCTCAAAAAGAAGATGGAGGAAGCAAAGGCCCGACTCGATGGGATTTCAGTAAGCGCCTCAGCCGGCGATAATGAAATTAAAATCGTCATGAATGGCAACCGCAAAGTGCTGTCGGTTGATATTGCTCCGCACCTGCTTCTGCCGGAAAGAAAAACCGAACTGGACGAATTGGTGGAAGTAGCCATGAACAGGGTTCTGCAGGAAGCGGAAAAAGTGAACGAGGCGGAAATGAAGGCGGCCGGACGTGATCTCCTGCCCGGTATGCCCTTTTAATCCATCTGCCATTTTTTCCGAAACGTTCTTCAAACCGGATAGCCAAAATAAAAATATCAGCCCGCCACCCGTTGACAAAGTCGGTTCTGAACCGGCCATCTGCAATGAAGGCATTCCTTCAGCGCCTCCATCAACAAATGCACTCAGATTTGAATTAATTATAGCAATCGTTCACATGGCCGCCCTCTTTCAATTCGAGAACTACCTCCTTCAACTAAAAAGGGAAATTGAACTTTTCCCTGATGATGAATCCCTGTGGAAAATTCCGGAAGGAATTGCCAATTCACCGGGTAATCTGGCCCTGCACATCGCCGGCAATCTGCAGCATTTTATTGGCGCTAACCTCGGCCACACGGGGTATGTCCGCCAACGGGAACAGGAATTCAGCAGGCAAGGACTTTCAAAAACGATGGTCCTCGAAGAACTGGAAAAGGCAAGGCAGTGCACCATTTTGGTACTTGGCGGATTGAGCTCCCGCGATCAATCAGAAAATTATCCTCAGGATTTTAAAGGCAATTTCCTCAGTATCGGGGACGCCCTCTCACATTTGCTGGCTCACTTAGCCTATCACACCGGACAGGTGAATTACCTTCGCCGAATGCTTTATCCGGCTGTTTAAAACATCTGGTATTCGTCACGCAACTGAAGCGTTACCGGTACCCCCAGGCTGGTATCCACCCAGGTGTTGGTGTATTCAATCCGGATACGGTTCACGCTTCCCGGCAAAATTACACCGGCGCCCTGGAACGTGTGCGGCAAACTGTCGGTGCTGGTTACGCAATCGAAAGTTTGCGACGGTAAAAAAATGCTGTCTTTCACCGGATCATAACTGAGAACAGGGTTGGCATAAAAGCAATCTGAAATTTTAAAAATTCTGATCTCGTTGTTCACACTGACGGAGGCGGAGACGGTAGTGATCCAGTTCCGCACAGCGCCGTTTTGAAGGTTGGTGGTGGTCACATCAAATTGCCCGTTCAGAAAGTTAAGGCTGTTCCGGACATTCACCACCCGTACCACACTGTCTTTAAGTCCTTCTGAATCGGTAACAACATAGGAAAGAGTATACAGCCCTACCGAGTCCGTATTGATGCTACCGCTTACCACGACCTGAGCCGTGATATCACCGTCCTCTTCGTCACCGGCGGTAAAGCCGGGCTCAACAAAGGGGCTGTTTAAGGTCTGTATATAATTCGCTCCTCCCAACAGAAATACCCTTGGCGGGGTGTTGGCAGGCCGTTCCACCCGGAGTTTGAAAGTTTTGGACACGGAAGCACCAGATTCCGTAGATCCCGTTACGGTAATTACGTAATTTCCGGTATCGGCGGTCGCCGTTGACGTAATTTTCTGGACTGCGCTTTGTCCCGCTTCAAGTGATGCTGGGTTGAAACTGATGCTGGTTCCGGAAGGGAGTCCGCTCGCGCTCAGGCTGACCTTTTCTGAACTCCCGCCCAGGAAATAAACAAACACCGGCCTTTCAAGATCCGATCCCTGGTAGACGAGTGTATCCAGGAGTCCGGTCATTTTGAACTGCATGGGGCCCAGATCATTTTCTTCCTCGCAGGATAGAAAAAAAAGAGGAAAGAGGATTAAAACAAGGTAAGCGAGGAGTGGTCGGGGACTCATAATTTCATGCCAAGGTTATGGAAGAGAAAGGCGAAGATATCGCTTTGTTCATCAATTAACTTCTCCGTTGGTTTTCCGGCTCCATGCCCCGCATCCACATCCACCCGGATCAGTACCGGGTTTTCTCCCTTATGAAGCTCCTGTAAGCGGGCTGCAAATTTGAATGAATGACCGGGCACCACGCGATCATCATGATCGGCCGTGGTAACGAGAGTGGCCGGGTAACGAACTCCGGCTTTCAGGTTATGCAATGGCGAATACTGGTAGAGGGCTTTAAATTCTTCGGCCTTATCGCTGCTTCCGAAATCCGACACCCAGGCCCAGCCGATGGTGAATTTCTGGAAGCGGAGCATGTCCATGACCCCTACCGCCGGAAGGGCGACTTTAAAAAGATCGGGCCGCTGGGTCATGGCAGCACCCACCAGCAAACCTCCGTTGGATCGTCCGCCGATGGCCAGATGGTCCGGATCGGTGTATCCTTCTTTGATCAGATACTCGGCGGCGGCAATGAAATCATCGAAAACATTTTGTTTCTTCAACCTGGTGCCGGCCATATGCCATTCTGTTCCGTATTCACCTCCACCGCGAAGATTGGGCATGGCGAAGATGCCGCCGTTCTCGAGGAACACGAGTCGTTCCGTCTTGAATTCGGGAGTTTTGCTGATGTTAAAACCTCCGTAACCAAAGAGGAGAGTAGGGGTTTTTCCATTGATCTGAAGCCCCTTCCGGTGAACAATAAACATCGGAATCCGGGTGCCGTCCTTACTGGTATAAAACACCTGCTTGGTCTCGAAATTTTCAGGTTGAAACGGAAGCGATGATTTGAATTGCTGTCCGAGTTTAGAGGTTTTGAGATTATACCGATACACGACCCCCGGTGAAGTAAAGGTACTGAAGGAATAAAACATGAAACTATCGGCAGGGGAGGCCGAAATGGATTCTACCGTACCCAAACCGTTCAATGGGATTTCATGGGTTTTAAGGCCCTGGAGGTTGTGGACATACAGACGACTGCTGGCATCTTTCATGTAATGTGTGATGATGTTTTTCCAGCCAAGGCTGGCTGACTGCAGAATTTCCTTTTGCTCCGGCACCAGGTCCTTCCAATGGGAGGGTGCAAAATTCTTGGTATCCATCAGAATGATTTTCTTCCTTCCGGCCATGTAATTGGTCATGAACACCAGTTGGTCGCCGATGTTACCCAGCAAATCAAAATCATAATCAAACCCCTTTACCATGGCTACCGGCTTTGCATCGGGTTTCCTCAGATCCTGAAAATAAAGGCAGTTGCCCGACGTTGATTCCGAACCGCTGATGACCAGGAAGCGTTGATCTTCGGTGACACTGGCCTGAAAATTTCGCAAAGGATGTTCTTTATCCGCCCAGACCAGGGAGTCCTGACCCGCCGGTGTATTGAGCCGGTGATAATAAACACTGTGGTGCTGGTTGATGGCATTCATCGGTCCCGGACTATCGTAACGGCTGTAAAAAAAACCGTCTTTAAACCAGGCAATATTGCTGAATTTTACTCCGGTAATCAGTTCGGGCAATGATTTAAGATTTTTCACTTCTTTGATACGGATGACATTCCAGTCGCTGCCGGCCTCCGATACCTGGAAAGCGACATACTTCCCATCGGGTGAGGGAACGGTTTGACTCAAAGCCGTGGTACCTTTTTCCGAAACTTTATTCGGGTCAAAATAGGCATAGGGAACATATTCAATGCCCTTCATGTAAAACAGAACCGGTTGGTTTTGTATTCCGTCCTGACGGTAGTAAAAATAACCGGAACCGCAGCGAATGGGAGTCTGAAAACGCAAATAGCTCCACAGAGATTTCATTCTTGATCTTAGACTGTCACGGAAAGGAATAGCCGCCAGATAGGTTTCCGTAGTTTGGTTCTGCTGAGCCACCCATTGTTTGGTTTCCGGAGAATGGTCATCTTCCAGCCAGCGGTAGGGGTCCTCCACCACCACGCCATGATAGGTATCGCTTTGCTGTACCTTTTTTGTGGAAGGGTATACCGGGTTTTGAGCGGAAACGGTTGCCGACAGGCCAAGCGCCAGGAAGAAGAGGAATGAACTGATTTTTACCATAATTACAGGGAATCACAAAATAAGGTCTATTTTTATGATGTGAAGGTGAATGCCTTTCAGGAATTGTAAAATTGACAATTTTATGAGAATAAGATCAGCATCACCGATCAAATAACTTTCAGACCCCCTCGTCTGTTTTATCACCATGTTCAATTTAAACCGTCCGCTCATCACCAATCACTTTACAATCACCGACAGTATCAGGGATTTAAAAGAGGAATTGCCGGAACAAACCTCAGAATTCCTGCGAAGGGACTATTTGCTTGCCCTGGAAGAAGCCGCACCTCCCGGCCTGAGTTTCCGATACCTGAGTCATAAAAAAGGCCGGAAGTCGGATCTGCTCTTTTATTTCCAGGTAATTAATCTATCCAGCCGGGAAGTAGGCCAAATCGTTCACTTTGAACCCTACAGCAAAATGATGAGCGGCATTTCCATGCTGATCCAGAATTTGCTTTTTGGGGTAAAAAAGGACAAACCGCACTATCTCGTGGTATGCGGCAACATGTGCCTGAGCGGTGAATACGGGGTGGTGGCGCCGGCAGAGGTGAAAGACAAAACAGCTGAATTATTGATGGAGGCGGTTCAATGCGTTAACCGTGAACTGGATAAAAAGGGGAAGGTGGTAGCCAACATCGTTAAGGATTATCCGTCTGAGTTGGATCCTTATGGTAACATATTAAAAAGCCGGAAATTCAATGCCCTGGTGATGGATCCGATCATGAAAATGGAGATTCGTTCCCATTGGAACCGTTTCGATGATTACCTCGCCGACTTAAGCGCCAAATACCGTCAGCGCTTTTTGCAGGCCAGAAAAAAAATAGCGGATTTTGAAATCAGAAGCCTCTCTGAAACCGACCTGATCCGCTTAAAACCCAGGCTCGATGTATTGTACAAAGCTGTTCAGGATAAATCACCGGTTCGTTTGATCAAGACGGACGCCGCTTACCTGATTTCCTTATCAAGGCATCTGGGCGAAAAAATAACTTTTAAGGGAATATTCAAGGAAGGAGAACTTCTGGCTTTCCTCTGCGGCATTCATGCGGGTGATCATTATGAAGCCCATCACATCGGCATCGATTATCATTATAACAAGAGTCATTCCCTGTACCTGAATCTGCTTTATCTCTATATTGAGATGGCCATTGCGAACCGGGTCAGCCTTTTGTCTTTCGGGCGTACCGCGCTGGAGATGAAAACCACAGTAGGCGCCGTACCCCATGCCTACAATGCCTATATCAAACTGAGCAATTCCCTGCTGAACAGTATTTCTTCGCACCTGCTGCCGGCAGAGGCCAGCAGCAACTGGATCCCACGGAACCCTTTCCGTCAATAGTCCGGCTTCCGATTTTTCAACTTTTATCCACTAAAAAAGTCCGTTCACAAAAAAACGGCCACCACGGCGGCGGATTGCTGTAAATTGCTTTTACAATCTAAAACCCGATGACCAGATACCTGTTCCGGCCCCTGCTGGCATGCCTGTTATGCCTGACAATGCCGGCAGGAGCAGCCACCGATGCCATTCCACACAGGCCTGCCATCGGTACAAAAAGCACCAGCCAGCTTACAACAGCCTATCCCAATCCATTCTCGGATAATACCACGATCTTCTATTCAGCGCCGGAAGATGCATTTGTCAGAGTGAAACTGTACAACGCGCAGGGGACCCTGATGGGACAGATCTACGATGATCTGGTTGAGAAAGGAGCCACGTACCAGTTCGAGCTGGATGGAAGTCGTATGCTGCCAGGTGTTTATTATTATACGATTGAATCTGAAAAAATGATGATACACCAGCGACTGGAGCTGGTTCGTTAAAAAATATGTGTTTTATGGTTTGATTGGGTAAACGGGACCAGGTATAAATGGTCCTGTTTGCTTTTTATGCTGTTTTGAGTGAAAATACCATCACCGGACCAATTGTTTAACGGGTACTGAATGTCAGAATTCGGACCATTTTTAATGTGAAATCTTGTTCATTTTCCGTACCTTTGTAGTCAATGAACTCCCGCCTGATTATCGCAATTGACGGCTATTCTTCGTGTGGAAAGAGCACTGTGGCAAAGGCATTGGCCGGTAAGTTAGGCCTGCATTACATCGATTCAGGGGCCATGTACAGGGCGGTTACCCTCTATTTTCTTGAAAATGATATTCCTGTTCCCGGCCCGGAGGAGTTGCATGATTTTACCTATGACTACGAAAAAGTACTTCAACAGATCAATATTTCTTTCCGCTTCAATCCCGAAAACGGGTTCAGTGAAGTCTACCTGAACGGACGCAATGTGGAACGGGAAATACGCTCCATGGAAATCAACGAGCAGGTGAGCCATGTCAGCGCCATCAAAGCCGTACGGAAACGCCTGGTCATGCTACAACAGGCGGCGTCTTCAGAAGGAGGCCTGGTGATGGACGGAAGGGATATAGGCACCACCGTTTTCCCTCATGCGGATCTGAAAATCTTCATGAAGGCGGATCCGATGGTTCGATCGCAACGCAGGTACAAGGAATTGAAAGAAAAAGGCGTGAACGTAAGCCTGGAGGAGGTCATGCAGAATGTGGTGGGGAGAGATTATGAAGATACCCATCGTGAAGAATCTCCACTCAGAAAAGCCGCAGACGCCATCATCCTCGACAATACGCATCTTACACAGGAAGAACAGGTTGCTTTTGTCATGGAGGAGATCCGGAAATTGTCAATGTCAACAAAAACGGCTTAGGCCAAAACAGCGGACCTGCCGGTTTGTTATAGTATCAGGAAATTAAAACATGAAGGTTACAATCGATGGTCATTCCGGTTTTTGCTTCGGTGTGGTTTACGCTATCCAAACCGCAGAAGACGAACTGGACCAGCATGGTCATTTGTACTGCTTGGGCGATATCGTTCACAACGGGGAAGAGGTGGAACGTCTTCGGGCAAAAGGCCTGGAAATCATCGATCACGAACGTCTGAAAACCTTAAAGGACTGCAAAGTGCTTATCCGTGCACACGGTGAGCCGCCTTCAACCTATGCCTTGGCGATCCGAAACAACATTGAGTTAATCGATGCTTCCTGTCCTGTAGTTTTAAAGCTGCAGCACCGGGTAAAAAGCAGTTTTGAAAGTATACCCGGTCAGGACGGGCAGATTGTTATTTACGGCCAGCCCGGGCATGCCGAAGTGAACGGATTGGTCGGACAAACGGACGGGAAAGCCATCGTGGTATTTTCTGAGGAAGACCTTGACAAAATTGACTACAGCAGGCCGGTTCATTTCTTCTCACAAACCACCAAAAGCACGCTGGGTTTCGAAAAAATGGAACGCCTCATCCAGGAGCGTATTCTTCAGTTCAAAGGGTCACTGGAGGAAGGAGATTTTGTATCCAACGACACCCTTTGCCGGCAGGTATCCAACCGTGAACCCCAGTTGAAGCGCTTTGCTGCCGCACAGGATGTCATCGTTTTTGTGAGTGGAAAGAAGAGTTCAAACGGCAAAGCCCTGTACTCGGTTTGCAAAGCCAGCAATCCGCATTCCTACTTCATCTCCAACCCGTCCGAACTGGATCCCTCCTGGTTTGAAGGACACGAAAATGTAGGAATTGCAGGCGCCACCTCTACACCCATGTGGTTAATGGAACAGGTAGCCGACGCCATTCGAAAATCTACTCTTGCAACAAGCCGTTAGGAGATTAAATTTTTGTTCAGACGACCAAATTCCCGTTCAGCGATCATTTTATTGCGTTCAGTATTTTTTACGCAGGTCCTTTAATGCCTTCGATTACTTTGCGCCTCATTGCCTGAATGCATTCACGCGGAGTTAACCCAAAACAACAGCGTTTCACTTCCTGCCCTCATCATCACTGCTTACACGCGGGATGGAAATGCCTTGACTAATCAAACCAAAAACACCATCATCCATGAAAAAGTATATGCTCTATGTCCTGCCGCTGGTGATCATCGTCATGACGAGTTCAATCCTCAGCGACAACGGAAAGGCCGGAAAAACCGGATCCCCCGGAGAACTGACCTGCATTGACTGCCACAGTGATTTCACCCCGAATACCGCAGGAGGATCCATCAGCATCAGCAATACCGGAATGACGAACTGGCAGTACAGCCCCGGTCAAACCTATACCATCACCGTTACGGTTGCCAGAACCGGAAGCAGCCTGTTCGGATTGGGCGTGGAATGCCTCACGGCTGCCAATGCCAATGCCGGAATTTTCACCATTACCAATACGGCTTCCACACAACTTAAAACAGCTACCGTAAACGGCGTCATCCGGACCAATGTGGTGCATCAGCTCAATGGGGGAGCCGCTGCCAATACCAAGTCCTTTAGCTTTAACTGGACCGCTCCGGTAGCGGGAACCGGCACCGTGAAGTTCTATTATGCAGGCATCGCCGCCAACAACAACGGCAATGAAGCAGGGGACTATGTGTACAATGGCAGTCAGAACGTAACCGAGTTGATTTGCACACCACCCGCCGCCATACCGGTGGTGAACGGACCGGCAGCCGTTTGCAAATCGGCCTCCGTCGTTTATTCGGTTGCTGCTGTGGCCAATGCCAGCAGCTATACCTGGTCGCTTCCTGCGGGATGGACCGGAACTTCAAGTACCAATTCCATTACCGCTGTAGCCGGGGCCGGCTCTGGCAATATCACCGTTACCGCGGTCAATGCCTGCGGCAACTCAACAAAGTCGCTGGCGGTAAGCACCAGTCCCTCTGTACCGTCCACACCCGGTACCATCAGCGGGCCAGCCTCCAACAATTGCGGCGTCAGTACCAAAATCTATTCGGTAGCGGCGGTTCCCAATGCCACCGGCTATATCTGGAGAACGGATATCGCAGGAGCCACCCTCAATGGCATGACCGGTTCGGTTAGCACCACAGGTCCAAGCATCAACCTGACTTTCCCGGCCAACTTCGCGGACGCAAAAATTTATGTGAAAGCGCAGAATGCCTGTGGGTCCGGTCTGGAGAAAAGTAAAACATTGTCATCAAAACCGGCCAAGCCGGCGGCCATCACTGGTCCCACTGCACCGTGCACCAATACAAACAATGTTGCGTACAGCATTGCACCGGTTAGCGGAGCCACTTCGTACTCCTGGGTGGTTCCGTCTACCGGAATGATCCATGTGTCGGGCCAGGGCAGTACGAACCTGCTGGTGAATACAAAAGCCAGCGCCGTAGCCTGCACCTTAAAGGTTGGATCGGTGAACGGTTGCGGCACCAGCGCCAAACGTTCACTACCCTTGAATCTTATCTCCTGCATCCGGGAGTATGAACTGGCCAACAACAGCTTCCATTTTGACAAAATGCCTGAAAAAATCTCCGTATACAACCTGGAAGGCCGCCTGATTTCCACCTGTGAAAAACCCTCCACGGAATGGAGCTATTCAGACTTGCCTGCAGGAATATACATTGTGCGCATGCAATACCCTGATCATTTCAGCAGCGAAAAAATCATGACCGGCCTTCAGTAAGGCTTCGTAAAGGAAACACCATGTCTGACGGATGGGCCTGGTGTTTCCTTTTCATACCCGATCGATCGGCAAGGAACTGCCATTTGACAGTCGAAGCTTCGCATGCAGGTGAAAGTCCCGGGTAAAATCGGATTTTTAAACGAACCTTTTAAAAAACTTTGATAATGTTTGTTGAAACACTAATTTGCATGCTCATTCCTTCCTTCTATGAAGAATATCCGTATTTTGATTTTGCCTCTTTTTACCGTACTGATCATGAGCTCCGTGTTGCGTCAGAGCGGAATTGCAGGAAAAACAGGGTCTCCCGGAGAACCGACCTGCGTGGATTGCCACAGCGATTTTGCACTGAATTCAGGTGGCGGATCGATCAGTATCGGCAATACCGGAATGAACAACTGGCAGTATGTACCCGGACAAACCTATCCCATCACGGTAACGGTGAGTCACCAGGGTTCCAGTTTATTTGGTCTGGGTCTTGAGTGCCTGACTTCATCCAACAACAATGCGGGTACCTTCGGTATCGTCAACAGCTCCACCCAATTGATGACAAGGCTGGTAGCAGGGGTGAGCCGTATCAATGTGGTGCATACGCTGAATGGCGGAACCGGTACCAATTCGAAAACCTTTACGTTTAACTGGACCGCTCCACCTGCCGGTACCGGAAATGTTACTTTTTATTTCACCGGAAATGCCGCCAACGGGGACGACAGTACCGGTGGTGATTATATTTACGGATCCAGCAAAGTGCTTACTGAATTCATTTGTCAGCCCCCGGCTACGCCCGGCTCCATCAGCGGAAGTGCCTATAACAATTGCGGAGTTTCCACCAAAACCTATAGTGTGGTGCCCGTATCCGGAGCTACCTCCTATACCTGGCGAACGGATATTGCAGGTGCAAGCCTGAACGGTGTTCCCGACTCGGTCACCACGAGCCAACCCACTGTCAATCTCACCTTCCCCGCCAACTTCAGCAATGCAAAGTTGTATGTTAAAGCGAAAAACGCATGCGGCAGCAGCGCCGAAAAAGCAAAAACGCTTTCATCAAAACCGGCGGTGCCGGCATCCATTACAGGACCGCTGAGCCCTTGCATTAACTCCTCCGGACTGGTTTACAGTACCACCGCGGTCAATGGTGCAAATTCCTATACCTGGACGGTTCCCTCATCGGGTTTCCAGTTCATCTCAGGACAGGGGAGTACTTCTATCACCCTTCAGACCAAATCCAATGCAGTCATTTGTACTTTAAAAGTGGCCTCGGTAAACGCCTGCGGAAGCAGTAACAAGAGAAAACTGACGGTTCATGTAAATTCCTGCCTGCGTGAATACGAAGTCAGGGGACAGAGTTTAGTCTTTAACGAAGTTCCGGTTTGTGCCGAAGTTTATGCAACGGATGGAAGGTTGATGAGGACAGAAAAAAATCCCCAGAAAGAGTTCGTTCTCTCCGGACTCGACAGGGGCATTTACCTGGTTTTATTAAGATACCAGGGCTACACGAAATCGGAAAAGATATATGTAGAGTAGGGGGCTTGTGTTTGTATGCATCAGATTGATAAATAATACGATAAAGCCAGATCAGGAACGATCCGGGTTAAACCCCGTAATACGGTTTATGCCAACTGTAACCTGTTAACAATCAATCTATTTTTTGTTTTGTAATTCAAATTCTTTGTTTAACTTTGCCGTCCCTTCCGCAGGCCATTCCTGCCGCTAGGATATTGCATAGATGGCATCTACTACCAATACACAGGAGAAACTCTCCACCGTAAAGTTTGCAACGCCTGATCCCAACGATTTCGATTGGGATACCACAGGCAAAGCGTTTGACACTTACAAGGCCGATGAACGTGTAAAGCTCGAAGCTTTATACGACCAAAAGCTGAACCAGGTGTTGGAGCGCGAAATCGTGATGGGTTCTGTAATCGGACTCACCAGCAAGGAAGCTGTAATCAATATCGGTTACAAAAGCGATGGACTCGTTCCATTAACTGAGTTCCGCCACATGCCCGATCTCAAAGTCGGTGATGAGGTGGAAGTTTATGTTGAAACGGCCGAAGATAAAAACGGCCAGCTCATCCTCTCCCACAAGAAAGCGCGCGCCATGAAATCATGGGATCGCGTGAATGCTGCCTTGGAGAAGGACGAGATCGTGACCGGTTTCGTGAAATGCAGGACCAAGGGCGGACTGATTGTCGATGTGTTCGGCATTGAGGCCTTCCTGCCCGGCTCACAAATCGATGTGAAGCCCATCCGCGACTACGATATTTACGTAGGCAAAACGATGGAATTCAAGATCGTGAAGATCAATCAGGAATTCAAAAACGTGGTGGTTTCACACAAAGTGCTGATCGAAAATGAACTCGAAAAGCAAAAAGTGGAAATCATGAGCAAACTGGAGAAAGGCCAGGTACTCGAAGGAACCGTGAAAAACATCACCTCGTACGGTGTGTTCATGGATCTTGGCGGGGTAGATGGTCTGCTCCACATTACCGATATCAGTTGGGGACGCATCAACCATCCGGAAGAAGTCCTCAAACTCGACCAGCGTATCAATGTGGTAATTCTTGACTTCGATGAGGAGAAGAAACGCATTGCGCTCGGTCTGAAACAGCTGACTCCTCAACCCTGGGAATCCCTCGATCAGAACTTAAAAGCCACTGACAAAGTAAAAGGCAAAGTGGTTGTTCTGACCGATTACGGCGCATTTGTAGAGATCATTCCGGGAGTTGAAGGCCTGATTCACGTGTCTGAAATGTCATGGTCACAACACCTCCGCAGCCCGCAGGATTTCCTCAAGGTTGGAGATGAAGTGGAAACTGTCATCCTCAGCATCGACCGTGACGAACACAAGATGTCTCTCGGTCTGAAACAACTCACGCCTGATCCCTGGGGAGCTATTCTCTCAAAATACCCGGTTGGCTCGAAGCACAAAGCCAAAGTGCGCAACTTCACCAATTTCGGAGTATTTGTAGAACTCGAAGAAGGGGTTGATGGCTTGATCCATATCAGTGACCTGAGCTGGAACAAAAAGATCAAGCATCCGGCCGAATTCACCAAGATCGGCGAGGAGCTGGATGTGGTGGTACTGGAAGTGGACGTGGAAAACCGTCGCCTCAGCCTTGGACACAAACAACTGGAAGATAATCCCTGGGAAACCTATGAAAGCCTCTTCGCCATCAACAGCGTTCACCAGGGCGTGGTTGGCAAGGTGACCGATAAGGGCGCCTCCGTAACCTTTACCGCCTACGGTGTGGAAGCTTTCGCGCCCTACCGTCAGCTTCAAAAAGAAGACGGTACGGTGGCCAAGGAACACGACACCCTCGATTTCAAAGTCATTGAGTTCAGCAAGGAAAACCGCCGGATCGTGGTGTCCCATACCCGTATCTTCGATGAGAAGGCACAGGAAGTGAAAAAAGCTGAAAGCAACGAACGTGAAAAAGAAGTGGCTTCTACAGCCAAAGCCGTGAAAAAAATCAAGGATACCCAGGAGAAATCCACCCTTGGTGACATCGAAGCTTTGGCCGCTCTCCGCAGTTCACTGGAAGCAAACGAGAAGAAAGAGGATAAATAATCCTGCATCAGTAATCATCAGAAAGGCTGCCCGCAAAGGCAGCCTTTTCTTTTTCAAGTATGAATTTGCTTTTTTTATTAATTTTGAAGCCATGCCTGAAAACAGCAAACTCATTTTTAACAAAGAGTTACTGGCTATTACCATTGACAGGCTGTGCTACCAGCTCATTGAGAATCACGACAATTTCAAGGACACGGTGCTGGTAGGCCTTCAGCCACGCGGTATTTATCTTTCACAGATTGTAATCGAACGATTGCGTCAGATTCAACCCGACTCTCAGATCAGGTACGGTGAACTGGACGTCAGTTTCTTTCGCGATGACTTCAGGAGGAGAGATCTGATCGTTCCCAGTTCCACCCGCATGGATTTCATTGTAGAAGGTAAAAACGTGATCCTGGTCGACGATGTGTTGTTTACCGGAAGAACCATCCGGGCGGGAATGGATGCCTTGCTGGCCTTCGGCAGGCCGGAGCGGGTGGAATTGCTGGTATTAATTAACAGGAAGTTCAGCAGGCAATTGCCGATCGAACCGGATTATATAGGGAAATCCATCGACACCATCTCCACCGAGAAAGTAAAAGTGGAGCTGAAACGACCCGAAGGTGAAATTGGAGTTTGGTTAATCTCAGATGAAAAATTCTATGAATGAACAGTTGAGTGTTCAGCATCTGCTGGGAATTAAAGACCTCACCAAAGAGGACATAGAACTCATTTTTCAAACGGCCGATAATTTTAAAGACGTCATCAACAGGCCCATTAAAAAAGTACCCTCTCTCCGAGACATTACCATTGCGAATATCTTTTTTGAAAATTCCACCCGTACCAAACTCTCTTTCGAACTCGCCGAACGCCGGCTATCGGCCGATGTGGTAAATTTTGCAGCCTCCGCTTCTTCTGTAAGCAAAGGAGAGACCCTGGTGGATACCGTCAACAACATTCTGGCCATGAAGGTAGACATGGTGGTGATGCGGCATCCCAGGCCGGGAGCCGCCCTGTTTCTGGCACGTCACATCAAGGCCAATGTGATCAACGCCGGCGACGGAACCCATGAACATCCTACCCAGGCCTTGCTCGATGCCTATTCCATCCGCGAAAAGTTCGGCAGGGTGGAAGGTGTAAAAGTGGTCATCGTGGGTGACATTCTGCATTCCAGGGTGGCGCTCTCCAACATACTTTGCCTGCAGAAACTAGGGGCCGAAGTGATGGTCTGTGGTCCGGTAACCCTGATCCCGAAATACATGCAATCCCTTGGCGTAAAGGTGGAATACAATCTGAAAAAAGCCCTGGCCTGGTGCGATGTGGCCAATATGCTACGCATACAGCTGGAGCGGCAGGATATCCGCTATTTCCCAACCTTGCGTGAGTATTCCATGATGTACGGACTCAACCGTCAGCTACTCGACAGTCTGAACAAAGCCATCACCATCATGCATCCCGGCCCCATCAACCGGGGCGTTGAGATCACAAGCGATGTGGCTGATAGTGAGCATAGTATAATTCTCAACCAGGTCGAAAACGGAGTGGCTATACGAATGGCCGTTCTCTTTTTACTGGCACAAAGCAGGGGGATTTGAACAATGAACCGTTGACAACGACTGAAGCAATCACTTGCACAGACCCCGGCGAAGAATTACATTTGAAAAAATTCCAGGTATGCACTTTAGCTTAGATAAAACCGAAAAGTATGTCGTGGTGAAGCTCCACGAGCAAAAACTGAATACCCTGATTGCGGCAGAATTGAAATCTGAGCTGCTTTTACTGAATACGCAAGGCTATAACAACATTATACTTGACCTGACCGAATCTCTGTATTGTGATTCTTCGGGGCTGAGCGCGATCCTGGTCGGGAACCGTTTGTGCAGGAATTCAAATGGCGCTTTTGTAATTACCGGGCTCAGCGAAACCGTTAAAAAACTGATACAAATTTCGCAACTGGACCAGGTCCTGAACATCACCTCCAATCCGGCAGAAGCCATTGATTTTGTTCTTCTGGATGAAGTTGACCGCAATATCGAGCGGAATCTGAAGAATGATTAATACCTTTATAGCTCTAAATTCAGGTTATGAAGAAATTCCTACTCGTATGTGCGGTGGCATTGTTCGCTTTTAATCCATCTGCTTCCGCACAATGTGTACCCAATACCACCATCACCCAACCCGGCATTACACCTGACAGCGCTACCGGTCTTGCTTCCGGAATCAGCGGACAGCTTTATACACAGGTCATGCAAATCCGCGTACCTGCCGATACGGTGGTTGAACTCATCCCCGGGGTTCCGGTTACCGTTCCGATTACCTCCATCACCTTGACTTCCTTTACCGGCCTTCCGCCCGGAATTACCTATACCTGTACCCCCTCCAACTGTGTCTTCCCGGGAGGTTCAAACGGCTGCGTCCTGATTAGCGGAACCACAAATGTTGCTGGCAATTACCCACTTACAGCGATCATCTCTACTGTCGCTTCTGTATTTGGAAACCCGGTGACCCAGGTGGATACCCTTTCCTATTACAGCATTGACATTAGTAATGCAACGACCGGAATTGACGAAAGTACAGGTTTGAATTTTTCGATGGATCAAAACAGTCCCAACCCCTGCAATGAAAATACGGGGATCCGCTACAGCTTGCCTTCGTCCGGTGAAGTGGACTTCAGGATTTTCAACCTGATTGGAAAAGAGGTTTACCGAAGCCTGCTGAATGCGGAGCAGGGCATCAATGAACTTCGTCTGGACAGTCGCGACTTTGCCCCCGGCGTTTACATGTACACCATGACTTTCAACGGAGAGACCCTCTCCAAACGCATGGTCATTTCGCGTAAATAAGTATGGGGTTTGAACTCACCATTCTCGGGAGCAGTTCAGCCACTCCGATTTACAACCGTCATCCCACTTCACAGCTACTGATCTTTCGCGACCGTCATTTCCTCATCGATTGCGGGGAAGGTACGCAGATGCAGATGCTGAAATACAAGATCCGCTACCACCGGATCAGCCATATTTTTATCAGTCATTTGCACGGCGACCATTACCTGGGGCTGATGGGCTTGCTGTCCACCTATCACCTGCAGGGGCGTTCCAGCGATCTTCACCTGTTCGGTCAACAGGAACTCATGGACGTCATTGAAATGCATTTACGACTATCCCAGACGCAATTGCGCTACAACCTGATCTTTCATCCCATCCGGCACTATTCACCTGAAATTCTGCTGGAGGACGATGAATTGTATGTGCGTACCATCGTCCTCAGTCATCGCATTCCCTGTACCGGATTTGTTTTTGGCGAAAAGCCACGTCCCCGTCGCCTGAAAGTGGAGAAACTGCAGGAATACAATATTCCGTTTACCCAATACACCCGCATAAAAGCCGGCGATCACTTTACCGATGCGGAAGGCCATACCATTTTAAACGAAGAACTGACCGAATCTCCTCCGGCTCCGAGATCCTATGCCTTTTGTTCCGACACGATTTATTTACCTGAACTGGCCGAAGATGTAAAAGGGGTTGATCTGCTCTACCATGAGGCCACCTTTCTTCACGAAATGAAGGAACGTGCGGCGGCGACCTTTCACAGCACCGCGCGCGAAGCCGCTATGATCGCCCGCGAAGCCCGGGCCGGGAAACTGCTCATCGGGCATTTTTCAGCCCGTTACAAAGCCCTGGAGCCCCTGCTCGACGAAGCCAGGGAGATTTTTCCCAATACGGAAATGGCCATTGAAGGCGAAGTGTTCAGGCTCGAAGAATAAAAAAAGGAGGAACCCCCTCGCATGGAGCCCCTCCCGTTAACAGAATAATTATTTTCAGAATCGCAGGTTTTCAGGCTCCCCCAGGATGCTGCGGCCTTCCAGGATTTGTTTGCGGGCATTTTCGCAGATCTGAAACGCATATTCCTCCCGTTTTTTATCGATGAGCGACTGAGTGAAATTGATGCCGTTTTCGAGGCGGAATACATACTCCTGATGCACGGCCGGTAAAATACAGGCCACCTGTTCAAGTTCATAACGCCGGGCGGCATCGATGATGGCTTCTTTCCAGTCGGAGCAGGACTTGATGCTGACGGAAATGCTGGCATTGCGCAGCTTTTCAAGGGCATCGTCCAGTTCAAGTTGCTCATCCAGCATTTGCTGAAAGGACTCCACGGCACGACAGTATTTCAGCACCTTTTTGTCTTCAAATCTCCGCACGAAGGACTCTACCAATTCCGTATCGTAGACACTCAGGTAAGGACGCTGGTCCACTTCCTTGTTTTGCTTGTTGCGCTTCATGCTCTCCAGCTGACGCTGACGGGCAATGGAACGGTAACGGTTTTCCTTCTCCCCGCGTACATCCGGAAGGTCGAGGAGCGAACTGGTGCCCATGTATTCATCATAAAAGCGGTACCAGGCCGGCATGTGTTCATCGAAGGTTTCATCGATGGAAGGGATGGTGCCTGCTTCGTATTCGGTTTTAAAGGCTTCGTAGTCCTGCCAGTTATCATAGCTCAGAAAGAGGCTGGCATTGCCGGATCGCAGGAAACTGACATAGAGGTCCATTTCCGCCTTGCTGACCGGACTGAGATAGGGACAATGCTGAATATTGGATGACAAGAGGTGGAACTGGGAGCTGTGCTCAACGCCTTTCAGCTTGACCTGCTCAGCCCGCCACTGACATTGCAGGTTGAAGAGCTTTTTCTGCTGTATGGCCCACAATCCTTCTTCCGCTATCAGTTTATAACGAAAGGTATGCTGTTCTTCCTGCTGAATATAGTCCTGTCCGCGGGTGAGATAAAAGGCTTTGCGCCGGGCATAATTGCGGATAAAACTTTCGACGGAGGCCGGATTGAACTGACTGAAGTACTCCTGATAGGAGGGGTTGGTCCTTAAGTCCTCCTCGGTTTGCTGGCGGATGATTTCCACCCTGATTTCTTCTTCGAACTTCTCCTGAATATGAGGAGGCATGGCTGGTAACTGCTTCATATATGTATAACAACTGGGATTTTAACCACCTTTCCGGGCAAGAGGTTAGGCACTTTTTATCAAAAACATTACATCCGAAACCCTTTTTTCTCAACCGTTTCTTTGATCATTATCATGCAATTTTTCATGGTTCGGATCCTTTCAAATGTTAATTTTAAATCGGCTTTATACGTAGCCCTTTCCGGAAAGTTCTTTCATTCCTGCCTTCTCCTCCAGTACCAGTAAATTCCCTTGCCAGAATCCCTCCTCAGGAGCGATTCTCTGCACCGGACAATCGTCATAAGAATTCAACAATCTAAAATTTCTGCTTATGAAAACCTACGATGAAAAACACATTAAAAACGTGGCGCTGATCGGCTCCGCGAAAAGCGGCAAGACCACCCTTGCCGAAACGATGTTATTTGAAGCCGGTATTATCAACCGGAGGGGTTCGGTGGAAGAAAAAAATACCCTCTCCGATTATCACGAAATTGAGCACGAAAGAGGCAGTTCCGTCTACGCCACTCCTCTTCATACCGAGTGGAAGGATTACAAAATAAACATCATTGATACACCGGGCCTGGATGATTTCATCGGCGAGGTGATTTCCTCCATCCGGGTCTGCGATACCGCCGTCATCCTGTTAAATGCACAGCATGGAGTGGAGATCGGTACCGAGATCATTTTTGACTATGTGGACAAGTACCGGCGTCCGACCATCCTTGCCATCAACCAGGTAGACCACGAAAAGGCAAACTTTCAGCAAGCGCTCGAGGAAGCGAAGAATTTTTTCGGTCCCGCCGTCACGCTGATGCAATATCCGCTTGAAACGGGGCCCGGCTTCAATGCCATCATCGACCTGCTGAAGATGACCATGTACAAGTTTCCGGCAAACGGTGGGAAACCTGAAAAACTTCCCATTCCCGAATCGGAAAAGGAGCGCGCCAATCAGCTGCACAACGAACTGGTGGAGAAGGCCGCGGAAAACGATGAAAAACTGATGGAGCTGTATTTCGAAAAAGGCAACCTCGACGAAGATGAACTACGGGAAGGCATCAAAGCCGGGATGATGAATCACCAGGTATTTCCGGTTTTCTGTCTCTCCGCCAAAAAAGACATGGGCAGCGGCCGCCTCATGGGCTTCATCGACAATGTGGCGCCTTCGGCGGTGGACATGCCCGCAGAAATCCTGGAAGAAGGCCAGGAAATCAAATGCGACCCCAAGGCACCGACACGGCTCTTTGTTTTTAAAACCTATGTGGAACCTCATCTCGGAAAACTCTCCCTTTTTAAAGTCATGGCCGGAGAGATTGCGGCCGGCACTGATTTGTTCAATGAAAAAACAGGGGCCACGGAACGCATCGGCCAGTTGTTCATCATGGATGGAAAGAACCGGAATTCGGTAGAGCGCCTGAAAGCCGGTGACATAGGCGCCACCCTTAAACTGAAAAACACACGCACCTCCGACACCCTGAATGCAAAAGGAGCGGCCGGCAGCATTGATCCGATTCACTTCCCGGAACCCAAAGTCCGGACTGCTATTCTGGCTAAAAGTAAAAACGACGATGAAAAACTGGGCGAGGTGTTGCAGGAAATTCATGCGGAAGATCCCACCATCCTGGTTCAGTACGACAAAGAGACGCGTCAACTCCTGTTGTATGCCCAGGGCGAACTGCACCTGAGTGTGACGCGCTGGCGCCTGCAGCATGTGTATAAAATGGAGATCGAATACATAAAACCAAGGATACCATACCGCGAAACCATTCAGAAGCCCGCAGAGGCTTCCTACCGGCACAAAAAACAGTCGGGAGGCGCAGGGCAGTTTGGGGAAGTATTTATGCGCATAGAGCCGTTTTATGAGGGAATGCCGAATCCAAAGGATATTACGGTGCGGGATACCGAAATCCACGAATTACCCTGGGGCGGGAAAATGGTCTTTCTGAACTGCATCACCGGCGGGGTTATCGATTCCCGCTTCATGCCCAGTATTGTGAAGGGGGTAATGGAAAAAATGTCGGAAGGTCCGCTTACCGGCTCGTATGTACGCGATGTGAGGGTGGCGGTCTACGACGGAAAAATGCACCCGGTTGATTCCAACGACATCAGCTTTAAGATAGCCGGAATGATGGCATTTAAAGAAGCCTTTCATGCCGCCGAACCGCAGTTGCTTGAGCCGATTTACGATGTGGAAACCGAAGCCCCGGAGCATGTGATGGGTGACATCATGAGCGAACTGCAAACCCGGCGCAGCATCATCATGGGCATGGATAACCGGGGTGGATACCAGGTTATCAAAGCGCGCACCCCCCTGGCCGAACTCGACAAATTCAACAGCACCTTGCGAAGCATCTCCCAGGGGAGGGCGAAAGTAAAATCAAATTTTGCGGAATATGCCCCGGTACCCGGTGAAATTCAAAAGAAACTCACCGAAGAATACCGGAAAACAGAACACGAGATGCATCATTGAACCTTCTCTGAAACGGGGTACCGGCTTCAGGGAATGCCGGTACCCCGTTTCCTTCCCTGCTGTTTTTCACTTTGCCGATCAGGCCGGCAAGGACATAGTGTGTAAAATACAGCTTTAAGGTACTGAATGTCAATTTGTAAGACGAAAATAAAATAACATTGATGCGTTTATAACGTTCCTTTCGTAATTTGCATCTGCAGGGAGGATGGCGGTAATATTGTAAGAGGCCCATCGCTATGAAAGAACCGGAATTAAAAGCACTGATCAGTTTACTGGATGATTCAGACCTGGAGGTCTTTTCGCACATTGAAGAGAAATTAATCAGCATCGGATCCAACGTGATTCCCTTGTTGGAAGATGCCTGGTCGAATGCCTTTGACCCGGTTTTACAACAACGTATCGCGTCGATCGTTCATAAAATCCAGTTCGACACCTTGCTGGAGCAGATGAAACTCTGGATACACACCGGCAACGATGACCTGCTGGAAGGAGTAGTGCTGGTGGCCCGTTACCAATATCCTGAACTCGACAAAGAAAAGATCGCGCAATTTATCACACAGATTAAAAAAGATATTTGGCTGGAGTTGAATGAAAGCCTGACAGCCCTGGAGCAGGTGAATGTGCTGAATCATATTTTTTTCACCAAGTATGGCTTTGGCGGGAATACCAGCAATTATCATGCACCTCAGAATTCCTACATCAATTGTGTGGTGGAAAGCCGGAAAGGAAATCCCCTGGCTTTATCGGTACTGTATCTGCTGGTAACAAAATCCCTGGGCCTTCCCATTTACGGGGTCAATCTACCCGAACATTTTATTCTCACTTACCTGGAGGTGCGCGAAGGGGAGGAGGGGAATACGGGAAGAATCCTGTTTTATATTAATCCCTTCAGCAAGGGCTCCGTTTTCGGGAAAAGCGATATTGATCAGTTCATTAAAAAACTGAACATTGATCCTCAAAACAGCTATTACCAGCCCTGCAGCCATCGTGACATGGTATTGCGGATGCTGCGAAACCTGGCGTTTTCCTATCAGAAACTGGGAGATACTGAAAAGGTAGAGGAATTGAATCAGATGATTGCTTTATTCAATGCACCCATTTAGTACCCTCATCAGGAAATTATTCTCACGACCGTCCGGAACAGGATTTTAATATCCGTGAAAAAATTCTGCTCCTGCATGTATTTCAGATTTAACTGCAGTTTGGTCGGCATGATTTCATTGACATAGGTGGTTTCCGGGTCGGCGGATTTACCGAGCAATTCATTTTCATTGGCGAAGGCAATCGAAGCGTAATCAGTAATGCCGGGTTTTATGTTCAGTACCTTTCTTTGTTCAGGGGTATAGAGGGATACATACTTCATCACCTCCGGGCGCGGCCCAACCAGACTCATCTCTCCGCGTAAGACATTAAAAAGTTGCGGAAGTTCATCCAGCTTGTATCTGCGCAGGTAATAACCCGCCCTGGTAATGCGCGGGTCGCGTCCGCCAACGGTCAGCAATCCCTTCTTGTCCGCATCGCTGTGCATGGTTCTGAATTTGAAAATACGGAAGGTTGTACCCTGCCAACCCACCCGCTCCTGCAGGTAAAAAACGGGGCCTTCACTGTCCAGTCTCACCCACAGCGACAACAAAAGCAGCAGAGGCGCCAACAGCAGCACCAGCAGCAGGCTCAGGGTGAAATCAAACAGCGGCTTCATGCAGAATCAATCAGGGAAGGTGCTTTTCAACCGCTTTTACCATAGCTTCCAGCACCCGCTTACGATCGGCAGCTTCGAGATGATAAAACACCGGCAGGGAAATCTCACGACTGAAACTATCATAGGCCACAGGATAATCCTCCATGACATATCCCATTTTGCTGTAAAAACTCAGCCGGGGCAAGGGTATGAAATGTACATTGACACTGACATCCTCATCAAAGACCGACTGGATGATGGCATCTCTCTGTTCTTCTGTGATTCCTTTGATGCGGAGTGCAAAAAGATGATAAGAACTTTCTCTTTCATCGTCACGGAGAACAGGAAGTTCAGCCCAGGCATAACGTGATAATTCGCGGTAATAATATTCGCAGATTTCTTTTCTCCTGACCAGTGTTTCCTGATCGTAACGGGCCAGCTCTACCAAACCAATGGCCGCCATGATATCGGTCATGTTGCACTTATAGCCGGCTTCGATGATGTCGTATTTCCAGTTGCCCTTCTGCATTTTGGCCAATGCATCCTTGTTCTGGCCGTGCAGTGTGAAAATACAGAGGTACTTGTACACCTCTTCGTTGTTGAACGGGGGCGGCAAATGCAGCGCGATCGCCCCGCCCTCGGCTGTGGTCAGATTCTTAACTGCATGAAAGGAAAAGACACTGGCATCGGCCCAGACTCCTGTATGCCTGCCCCGGTAGGAGGCTCCCAGCGAATGCGCCGCGTCTGACAAGATCATGATGCGCCCCAGCAATTCCTGGTTGGGACTTTCCGCCCTGAACAGGGCTTTCACCCTTTCCTCCTGTACAAGGTCCATGAGGGCGATGTAGTCACAGGGGAGTCCGCCAAAATCCACCGGCATGATCACCTTGGTCCGGCTGGTAATTGCCCCGGCCACCTTGGCCACGCTGATGTTGAAATCGGAGGCATTGATGTCGACCAGCACAGGACGTGCGCCACAGTGAATCACCACATTGGCCGTTGCCGAATAGGTATAGGCGGGAAGAATCACTTCATCTCCTTCCTTCACGCCAAACCATTTCAGCATCACCTCTAGTCCGGCGGTAGCGGAATTCAGACAAAGCGTGAAGGCATTGCCGTTGTACGCACTCAGGTTTTTCTCAAATTGCTTGGTGCGGGGGCCGGTGGTAATCCACCCGGATTTCAATGCTGCGGTAACTTCCCGGATGATTTCATCATCGATCCGGGGGGGAGAGAAGGGGATGAGGGACATGCTGGTATTTGATCCAAATTTATAACAATCAGGTGGAAGGACTCTTTTGTGCGCTGCAGGAAATGAGTATACTATAGAAGAAAACGCAAACCAACACCCCTTTCTGCACTTCCAGGATCGACTCGGTCATGGCATTCAGGAGCAGGCTGAGCGTAAAAAGTGCCATCAGTGTATCGGTCTGCCTGCGGAACTGAAACAGGGGAGGTGCAAAAATCAAACACAAGGTGATCAACCCCGCCAGACCAAGGGCCAGCCAGCTTTGAAGAAACTGGTTATGTGCATTCAGCTTTTTCTCCAACGCATAGGTGAAGTGGTGTCGCTCGTAGGTACGAATGAGTTCATCTTTAATGTCGCCTGTACCCGTACCCCACAGCCAGTTCTCCTTTAAAATCTCCAGGCTCTCCTTCCAGATTTCGATTCGCCCGCTGGTGCTGTTATAAGCCGGCGTGTCTTCTTTTACCAGATCATGGCTGATGACCTTTTCCACCTGGCTGAAGCGATTGTTGAGGTCCTGCAGAAAAAGATAAGAAATCAGGGTGAACAGGAGGATGGCAGCAAAATGCATCCGGCGTTTCAACAGCAGGGCGCCTTCTCTCAGGTAGAAAAAACCTGCCAGCACAAAGACAAGAAAAGCCACCGCCTCAGCCGTTCTGGCCGATAAGAGAATCAACTGGATAAAGAGGAAGAGGATGGCCGCGCTGTAAAATTTCAGGCGCCCGGCATGCTCTTCCTTTTGCATCAGGTAAAACAAAAACAAGATCGCCAGGCCCATGTACATCGACAGGTAGGTAGGATGCATCAGCAGAGAACTGTAGTCGATGTAAAAGAAAACGGTGTAGGATGCACCGGTGCTGAAATGCATAAAGGCATTTACCAGCAAGATCATGGAGGAAAGCAGGCAGCCGGACACGAAAGCCAGCAGGATTTGACGGCTTTCACGTTCAGAGATCCACATCGTTCCGGCAATGAATGGCAAGAGGAGGAAGGGCGCCTTGATTTGTAAATCTAGCCCGGCATATTTGAAATTCTCTGTCCACAGCAAGCCCAAAAGGTGGAGCGAAAAGAACAGAACGGGAGGCCATAGCATTTTACGGGTCCGGATCAGGCGGGACATTACTGCCCGTTCACGCGCATCTGAGAATCTGACGATGAAGAGGAGGAGGAAAGAGACGATGGAAACCGGTTGAAAGACGGGCAGAAAGAAGGCGGCCAGCCCCAAAAGGCGAAGTATCCATGTTTTTGTTTGCTCTGCTGCTTGCATGATGTCCTATTCGCTCTGCTTTTTCAATTCAAGTTGAAAGGCCTCCATCCACTGCCGGGTAATGTTCTTCCTCAGAAAATATTGCTGCACATACGCCTTTCCGTTTTCTCCCATCGCACGGGCCTCCTCCCTGTGTGTGGTCAGGTAGAGCAGGGCATCGCGCAAGGCGGCGGGGTTCTCCGGTTCGCTGAACAAACCGCATTGGCCCTGATCGATAAAGAGCTGCCTGGCTTCACCGTCCACGGCCAGCACTATGGGTTTCATGAGGGCCAGATTTTCAAATATTTTAGAAGGGATGGCTCCCAAAAAGAGGTCCATCTTTTTTAGTGGAATGACGGCGGCATCAACTGCATGAACGATGAACGGCACTTCTTCGCGGGGTACCAGGTCAATGAAAATGACACGATCGAGATTTTCTTTCTCTTTCCGTAACCGCAGCCGCTCTTTTTCGGGTCCTTCCCCCAGGAGCAGAAATTTCACAGGACTCGCGGCAGGCAAGAGCGCCGATGCATCCAAAAGGATATCTAAACCCTGAGCGATACCGATGATGCCCGCATACAAAACCAGGAAATCGTCCTCTTTGAATCCCATTTTCCGGCGCCGGTCCGGATCAGGGGTGGCACTGAAAATAGTTTCATCCACTCCGTTGGGCAGCCAGTGCACCGTCTTCGCGGGGAAACGGGCTTTGATTTGCCGTACAATGCCCTGTGTCTGTCCGGTCACCATGAAGGCTTTACGGTAAAGGAATTCCTCGAGACGGGTAGCCAGGCGCAGGAAAAAAGTATTTCGGATCACTCCCAGCTTTTCTGCAGACTCGGGCCAAAGATCGCTTACATTGAATACAAACTTCGCTTTCTTTCGACGACTGATCCACCATCCGCTGATGCCCAGGAAGAGGGGAGGAGACTCACACATCAGCACATCGAAGGTGCCGGCAATGCGCCGGGATACGATCAGGGAAGAGAAGGTGAACGAAAAGTAGTTCAGCAGCCTTGAAACTATGGAGCGGTTCTTACTGACGTAAATCCAGGACCGGTATACGTTTATCCCGTCCCGCTGTTCCGTTACAAACCATTTCCGCCGGTAAGACGGATGAATCTCCATGGCAGGATAATTGGGCATGGCCGTCAGGATGCACACCTCGTGTCCCAGTTTATGCAGTTCAAGAGCCAGACCGCTGAGGCGGTTTTGCGGCGCTCCGGTCTCCGGAGGGTAATATTGGGTAAGGATGAGTATGCGCACCGCTTTATCCGATCAGTTCCTGAACAATGGCCCTTGCGGCATGACCTTTTCCGTAAAGATCACGTCCGAAATCAGGCTTTTGTGATTTCATTTTTTCCCAGGCCAGCAGGATCCGGGATTCCTCCGCACCGGCCAGTTCATTGTATCCTCCCTCCACCAGTTCCACCCACTCGGTCTCGTCGCGGAGGGTAATGCAACATTTGGAAAAAAAGAAGGCTTCCTTCTGCAAGCCACCGCTGTCGGTCATGACCATCCTGCAGTGCTTGATGAGTTCCAGCATATCAAAATAACCAACCGGTTCAATTACCCGGAAAGGTAAAGTTCTACCGCTTTGCTCCAGGATCTTCCGTGTACGGGGATGAAGCGGCAATACCAGCGGCGTTTCCTGATGAATTTTTTCGAGGGCATCCAGGATGGCCATGAGTCGTTTCGGCTGATCGGTATTTTCAGCACGGTGCAGTGTACACAACACGAAGTGTTCAAGATTCAGCTTCTGAATAATACCGGAACGAAGGGCTGATTTTCCGGCATAATACAAAGCGGCATCCTGCATGACATCTCCGCTTACCTTAATTTTCATGTGGGCAAAGGGATAGCCTTCCTTTTTCAGATTTTCATCAGCCTGCGCGGTCGGGCAGAACAAAAAGGTGGAAACACGGTCTGTCAGGATACGGTTCACCTCTTCCGGCATACGCATATTATAGGAGCGCAAACCTGCTTCCACATGCGCTACCGGGATGTGCAGTTTTACGGCGGAAAGTGCTCCTGCCAGCGTGGAATTGGTGTCGCCGTATACAAGAACCAGGTCGGGTTTCTGCTCTAAAAAAAGCTTTTCGAGGCCTTCCAGCATTTGACCGGTCATGGCGCCATGTCCGAGACCGTGAATACCCAGGTTAAAGGCCGGGCGAGGAATTTCCATCTCCTCAAAAAACACCTCCGACATGTTGGGATCATGGTGCTGACCCGTGTGCACAATGTACTCCTTCACGCCCGCATGGTTCGAGAATTCCCTGCTGACCACAGCAGCCTTTACAAATTGCGGGCGTGCCCCTACGATGGTGAATATTTTCATTTGATTGAAGGGCTGGTTTAGCGGGTTGTTTTATGAATGATGCGGGATGACAGCCGATGATACAGTTCCAGCAATCCTTTTTTCTCCTGTTGCCAGTTATATTCGGTACGTGCAAGTTGCAGATTTTTCCTGCGCATGGCCGTTGCCAGTGTATGGTCGTTGCTTAATTTCCTGATGGCCGCGGCGATGTCAGCCGGATCGGCCGGATCCACATAGAGGGCGCTGTCGCCGAAGAAATCCTTCCAGTAAGGGAAGTTGCTCATGATCACCGGCAATCCGCAAGCCATGTATTCAAAGGGCTTGGTAGCTAAGGTGGTGACATGATTAGGCACCGGCAGAAAAGTAATCACACCGATATCAGCGGCTTTGATGTAAGAGAATATTTCACTGGCTTCCACGACACCAAGATACTTCACCCGATTCCAGCCTTCCAACTGCTCGCACTCCTGTCGAAATGACCCGGATTCAAAAGGGCCCAGGATCCACAATTCCGCCTGGTCGCAAAGGGCCATGGCGCGAATCAATTCCCTGGTGCCGCGAATGGCGGTGGCGCCACCCACATAAATCAGGGTTAGCTTGCTTTTGGGCAATGACAGATCCGGTATGCTGTCGTAATCGGGGAGCACCGGGAAATTGCGCAGCGTTACCGGATGCAAATGAGGAAACAAGGCAGAGATATCGGGCCTTGCCGTGATCAATCCGGAGAAAAAGGGCAGGAGGATCCGTTCAAGATTTTTAATGATCAGGGAGAGGAGTTGACGCAAGAACTTTGACCTGACATAGGGCCTGGAAAGTATCGCAGCGGCATTGTTCTCGTGTACATCCATGATGACCATTTTGCCTTTCCACAACAGTCTTAAGCCCATCCACACCAGTTCCGGATCGTGTAAATGATAAATGTCGGCATTGGTGTTCCGTGCCACGCGGTAGGCATCCACAAAAGAAGTTTTGAAAAAACGCTTCATCCTGGTGCGATAGCCGGGGAACCCGATGATCGTTATACCCTCCCTTTCCTGTGATGCAGCTCCGGCACATATCAGGCTCACCGCATAACCGGCATCGCGCAGGGAAGCACACTCTTTGAAAAAAATCCGGTTATCAAAGGGCTGGTGCACGGTGGTGATATGACAAACCTTAATCGCCATGCAGTATTCGTTCGTAAAGACCTATAAACTTCTGCCGGTTGGCTGATTTCGTGCCTTCCCTTTCTATGATCTCCCTGTTCATCTCACGAAGTGCCTCCCCGTTCAGTTGTACCGCTTTCCTGATGCAATCGTCATCACCCGGTCTGTACAGTATGCCGTTTACCCCGTCTCTGATCCACTCCCGGTTGGCGGGAAGATCGGAGACCACCGGTACGCAAGCGCTGGCCATGGCTTCCAGAAGGCTGATGGAGGTGGCATCACTCTCAGGAATGGAAATATAAACTTTTGCCCGTCCGTACAATTCCGAATTCAGGGCCTTGTCGACCCAGCCGTAAAACCGGATTTGTTCGTCGATCCCGGAATCTTCAGCCAGCTGCTTCAGGCGGGATTCCTCAGAACCGGTGGCGGCAATGGCCAGTTTCCAGGTACTGTATTCGGGCGAAGATTGGACGAAGGCACAAAACAGTTCAATCACTTTATCGATGCGGTAAAGCGGTGTCAGCTGCCGGTTGGAATACACCAGGTTTTCTTTTTCATGGGATTGCGGCAGGATATCGATTCCGAAGTTGGCGATGAGGATGTCAAGCGGTCTGGAACCGGCCATTCTCCGCATCTCATTGGCCATAAAAATGGCATCCGAAGTGAAACAATCGGCATTCCGGAGAATGTACTTGATCATCCTGCGGTATAAAAAGCCTTTGGAGGGGGTATGTAAAATATCGCTGCCCCAGGCTGTAACCACGGTAGGATATTGCTTCCGGCAAGCCTGCAGCGTGAACCAGGCGCCACTACCGGCCTGGTGAATATGTACAATATCCGGATTAAAATCGTCGATGATTTTCCGCAGCGTCTTGATTCTTGATGGGATGGTATGTGCCGAACGCAACGAAAAATCAAAACGCAGCTGCTTTTGCTCCAGGCCCTCCCTGACCTGGTCCGTCACCAGCAGAATTTCATCAAAAAAGGAGGCAATCAGTTCGAGGTACTTGAACGTATGCACCACGCCCGTTCCGACCAGCAGCAGCTTTTTCTTAGCGGGTGATTTCATCGTACGATTCTGCTTAAATGTCCTGTTCCGACCAATTCCTGTAATGATTTTTTAATTCGGGATGCTGCTCCAGAAAGGGGGCATCCAGCTGACGCGTATCCTTTATCACCTTCGCAGGCTGACCTGCTATCACCGAAAAATCCGGGAACTCTCCGTCCACATAGCTGAAGGCACTGACGATGCAACCCTTGCCGATCTTCGTACCCGGCATGATGACCACATGGGGGCCGATGAAGGTATACGCTCCGATTTCAACACCCGCGCGCTGGTAAGCGATTTTCTGGTCAGCCGGTACCTGCACATACGCGCGACCGTAGAGACGAATGGCAATGTGACTGCTGTGGGTGAGGATACTTACGAAACTGGTCACCTGGCAACCTTCCGCTATCCACAAATGGTTGCTGGCATCAAGGAAATTGTAATGACCGATGTATACATGATCGCCCAATTTCAGTTTTTCCTGTTGCACCAGGCAGCTGGTACTGCCGATGCGTACATTCTTCAGGTATTCACCGGCATGGTTCCGGTATCCTCCCAGCATGACCGGTCGTATCCAGGCCGAGAGTTTTCTGATGATCAGATTTTTCAACATCCTTGATTTCTTTAACGGTAAAGAGCTCCTTCTTTCAGACGTTTTAAATCATCACGAAGGTTCCAGGGAATATGGCAATACCAATGACGGGGATGACTTAAGAAGTATATCACCTTTACTTTTTCTTCAATGGCTCTGAGCGGGTTATAGGGACGGTAGAACTGCGGATAACTTGTGTCTGACCCGATGAAGTGGAACGATCCGAGAAGTACCGGGTTGTAACATTCGAGGACAATGCCCAGACTTTGCAGCAGATCATCCGTCACAAAAGCAAAGTTGGGAACATCCAGATGCCGGTTTACAAAATCACCGTGTGCGGCCACGCTGCAGATTTTAATCCCGGTGCTCGTTTCCATGTCATGAACATTCTTCCGGAAGCGATCCCGGATTTCCTCGTAATGGGAGGGAAGCTGATCTTTCTTCTGAATGCCCTTTTCCTTGCAATAATCCGATAATTCCTCGTAATGGTATCCGGCTTCGAAGCCGGCCGAACTGATTTCCCTGAACAAATCAATGTCCAAGGTTGAACGCCGGAAATAGTAGCTGCTCCTGATGTTTAGTGATCTTTCGATTTCAAAAAACCTCCTGGCAGTGGAGGGGTCTGTATCGATATCATGACGGTGCAGGAAGTACTTTTTTGAGGGATCCGCCTTACCTTCTTTCAGCAAGCTGAAATAGGCGGGCAAACTGAGGTGCTGGTAATCATTTTCAAGTGCACACTCCAGCAAACGCCGGTATTCATCCATCCGGGAAGGGAGGAAAAAATCAGCGTAAAGACGATGCAGGAGGCCCATGGATTTCAGGATTTCCAGTTTACATGAAAAGGTTTAAATCCGATCCTCTTTTTGAAAAGACTCAATCCTTCCGATGCTCCCAGCAAGGTATCATACATCAGGTAGGAGGGACGTGGAAGCAGCTGAAAGATGCGTTCAATCCCTTTCAGAACCAACAGAAACATAATGCCGTTCTTCAGATGGGCCGCATGCCCCATCAAACGGTTAAAGGTGATGAGTTCTCCACTTTTCACCAGCCAGAGGTACGCGACCAGTTCATCCTCCTTAAAAAGCCCGTAATAAAAGTTATGCTGGTTTTTGGGATACATTTTCAAGGGTTCCAGATAGGCGCTGCTGAGCACCTTTCCCTGCCGGGTTTCCGCTGAATGATGGATGGCATGAATCGCATCGGCCAGGGTGTCGGGGTCAATTTCGCGGAAGATGTAATTTGCCTTTTCAGCTTTACGGCTGTAATAGGCTGCCGAATTTTTACCCGATACCGATTGCAGGTACTCCGCATAAGTGGGGAATGCCTGCAAGCTCAGCAAGGCTACGCCAAGGGTTTTATTCCGGATTAAAAAAAACCGGGGGTGCCGTTTTGTGTAATAGGAAAACATCCGCCGCCCCTCTTCACTATGGGTATCGATCCGGATGTCGACCCGTGGCAGAGCACGTACGGTTTGGATGATTTTAAGAAGCTTTTTCATTCAGCAAAATGCCGCTACGAAGATAGTGCATCGTTACGTTGCTCATTCACTCACCCGCAAGGGGGCCGCCAGTCGGTAATACCAAACCAGGGCATAAAGCATGACCAGGCTCCCGGCCAGTGTTAACAGGGTGAAACCTAAAATGTAACTGCCATAATATCCACCTGCTATAATGGCCGAAAACCTTAAAATCACCTCCGTGATGGTAATGATGGCGGCTTGCCTTTGCTTGTTCCGGATGAGAGCGAAACAGGAAACCGGGCTGGCCAGAAAATTAAGAAACAGCCAGGGCGCCATGATCCCAGCGATGGTGCCCGCCTCTTCCCAGCCCTTTCCAAAGAACCAGGCGAAGAGGGATTCGGCATAGACCCAGAGCAAAATGAATCCGGGCAATCCGAGCGCAGCGAGGCGGATGTATAGTTTTCGGACATGGGGCCGCATGTCAGCATTCTGCCGGCTCATTTCCGTGAACTTTGGAAATACCACCTGGTACAAGGCCGATCCGATGAATCCGATCGGGGCTTTGAGCACTCGAAAAGCCTGACCGTAATAGGAGACAATGGCAGGAACGAAATAATGGTTGAGAAAAAAAACGAGTCCCTGGTCCTGGAAGGTGTCAATCAGGGCATGCGGAGCATTGTACACCGGATAGTTTTTATAAAGGCGTAAACACTTCTTCATGGCTGTCGGCCTGCGCAAGGGACGACTGAGAATATCAGGTACATCTTTCAGGAGGCACAAAAATCCGGTAAACTGTCCGGTCACCGAGCCGATCAGCAAGCCGGATGGTTTCCAGCCTTTCCACCCCATTAAAATGCCTGACACGGCGGCTATCAGCGCGCTTCCCACCCTCGACATCAGGTTTCGCGTAAAAGTTTTACGACGCAGGGAAAGGATGTTAAGACTCTGCAACAGGCCTGCGAAAACAATGTACAAGGGGAGCAGAAAGTACCAGTTGTTGAAAGCGGCCTGCATCGGGGCATCCCCCCTGTATTTCCAGAACAGGACCAGCAGCAGACTGATCAACGCAATCAGAAAAGAAGAATAAAAGGAGATGCTGACCAGGTCGAGGGCCTCTTCCTCTTCTTCGGGAGCCATGATGGCCACTTCATAACGTAAGGTGGCTACGACCGCAAAGATGCTGGCCGTGGAATAAAAAAGCTGGAAAACGGCAAACTCTTCCGGAGAATAAATCCGCGTCAGCAGAGGAGTGCTGAGGATATTGATCAGCTGGGCAAGCGCGGTTCCTGTTACAAGCGTCGTAACGTTCTTAAAAAATCCCGACCGCTTGCTGAACAGCTTTATCATGCGGGCATCCTTTTCCGTTTGGCGCCGGCGCTTACTTCGCGTAATTCACGGCCCTGGTTTCCCGGATTACGGTAACCTTTACCTGTCCGGGATAGGTCATCTCGGTCTGGATCTTGTTGGCAATATCGAATGACAATTGTTCGGTTTGTTTATCGTCCAGTTTTTCACTTTCCACAATGACACGCAATTCGCGTCCCGCCTGGATGGCAAAAGCTTTCTCAACGCCTTTGTACGACTGAGCCAGGTTCTCCATTTCCTTCAGACGCTTCATGTACTGCTCCACAATTTCACGTCTTGCACCCGGCCTGGCCCCGCTGATCGCATCGCAGACCTGGATGATGGGCGAAAGAATACTGGTCATTTCAATTTCATCGTGGTGGGCACCGATGGCATTGCATACTTCCGGATTTTCCTTCGAGCGTTCGGCCATTTTCATGCCGGCAATGGCGTGCGGAAGTTCCATGTCTTCTTCGGCCACTTTTCCGATATCGTGCAGAAGTCCGGCGCGCTTGGCCAGTTTTACATTCAAACCGAGTTCAGCCGCCATCAACGCGCAGAGGTTGGCTACCTCACGGCTATGTTGCAAAAGGTTTTGTCCGTAGGAGGAGCGGTATTTCATCCGACCTACCATGCGGATCAGTTCCGGGGCCAACCCGTGTATGCCCAGGTCGATGGCCGTACGCTTTCCGGTTTCTACAATTTCCTCGTCCAGCTGACGCTTCACTTTGGCCACCACTTCTTCGATACGGGCCGGATGAATACGACCATCGGAAACCAGTTGGTGAAGGGCCAGTCGTGCCAGTTCCCGGCGAACCGGATCAAAGCCCGAAAGGATGATGGCTTCGGGTGTATCGTCAACGATAATTTCTATTCCTGTGGCAGCCTCCAGCGCGCGTATGTTACGGCCCTCACGTCCGATTACCCTTCCCTTCACTTCATCGTTGTCGATGTGGAATACGGTAACGGCATTTTCAATGGCATGCTCGGTAGCCACCCTTTGAATGGTCTGAATAACGATTTTCTTGGCTTCTTTGTTGGCCGTCAGTTTCGCCTCATCCATGGTCTCCTTGATGAATTGCATGGCGCCCGTTTTGGCCTCTGCCTTTAACGCTTCCACCAGTTGCGCTTTTGCATCTTCAGCAGATAATCCGGCAATTTTCTCCAGCGCCTGAACCTGCTTGTGATGGGCTTTGTCCAGGTCTTCTTTTCGGCGATCCACAATCTCCAGCTGGGAGGTAAGATTGGCCTGCATGGCTTCGAGTTCCGCCTGTTTGCGCTTGTTCTGTTCGATCTGCTGGTTCAGATTCCCTTCCTTTTGCTTTATTCTGCTCTCCGCCTGCTGAATGTTTTTGTCTTTCTCCGCGATGTGCTTCTCGTGCTCGGTTTTCATCTGATAGAAGCGGTCCTTCGCTTCCATCGTCTTGTCCTTAAGCAGTATCTCTCCCTTCGCCTGGGCTTCCTTGATGATGGCATTCGCCTTTTCCTCTGCCGCTGCGATGAAGGTCTGGTTGTTTTTCCGGGTGATCAGGTATGCAATCAGGCCTCCAATCACCAGTCCTGCAAGCGCCGCTATGATGATGAATATATTGTCCATTTTTTGAATTTGTCAGGTTATTGAATTGTGTATTGGCTAGTGTTGATTTCAGATGGATGGGGATGATTTCTCATCCGGTGTAAAATATAAAACCCGCATTCGTACGGCCGCGAGTAAACCCCAGAGATCAGGGTCGGAGTCAGCCGGCTGATTTGCGCTTTCCCGTCGGTGCGGGACTTGCCCTTGGCAGCCTGAGTCTTTCTCCTAGTGGATGTATGTTGAGTTTACATCGCCGACCAGTACGAATGCGGGTTTAAACAGAATGGTTCTGTAAATTCCCAATTAAGAATAAAGAACGTTACACTTCCTTACCGAAGGCCTTCACCAGGTCGCAGAGGTTTTTCAACTCCCTGTTAATCGATTCTTCCTGGCTTTGCTTGTCTTTTTGATAGCCCAGTTGTTCTGCCGCCAGGTGCAAGGAGCACATGGCCATCAGATCCTGTACATCCCGGACTCCGAATGCTTTTTCATATTCCTTGAGCCGGAGGTTCACCATCTCCGCTGCTTTTTCCAGAACAGCCTGCTCGGCACTGTCTACCTTTAAAGGGTAGGTCCGGTTGGCTATTTGCAGTTTGACAGATGTATTGCTCACGGTTTCAATCGCGGTTGATAAGGTGGAGGCATTTATCGATTTCCCGCAGATAGCGGTTGATCTGATTTTTTAGTTCACGGGTAGACTGGTCGTCTCTACCGTTTATTGCCTGCGCTAATTTAATGGTTTTAACCTGTTCTTTAAGCTGGTGTACCTCGGTTTCAAGATTTTGTTTTTCAACCAATGCCTGTTGATGCTTTTCCTTTTCATGCCGCAACTGCTTTTGAAGGTCCCGGTGATGATCCAGGGCGGTCCGCAGCAACTGCGTCAGTTCATCGAGGTGGGCGTATGGGCCAGACATAATACTTTGAAACTGAATTATTGACAAAGATAACCTGATCTTTCTGATAAAGCAACGATTCCCCTGGTTCTCCTGTCACATTCCGGATCAGCCAGCCTGAAAGCAAAGTGAATCTGCCTATTTTTACCCAATGGCTTTCCACCGATGCCTTGTCTTGCTTCTGTTATTCAAGCTGTTTGGTAAAACTGAATCTTTTGGACAGCAAGCCTTTATGCATCCGAAAGATGCACCCTATGATCTGTCCGGAAGTTTTGGCGAACTGCGCAGTAACCATTTCCATTCCGGGCTCGATTATAAAACGGAGGGGCGGGAAGGCATGGCGGTTTGTGCCGCTGCGGATGGCTGGGTGTCGCGAATAAAGGTTTCTTCGACCGGATTTGGCTATGCGCTTTACCTGGATCATCCATCCGGACATACCAGCGTATACGCCCACCTGCATCATTTCAATGCTGCGCTTTCAGCTTATTTAGATTCGGCACAAAATGCTGAACAATCGTTTGAAATTGAACTGTTTCCTGATTCAGGACGTTTTGTGTACCAGGCCGGAGAACTGCTCGCGTTCAGTGGCAATACGGGAAGCAGCCAGGGGCCTCACCTGCATTTTGAAATCCGTGACCGGCAGAGCCAGGAACCCTTAAACCCCAGAACCTTTTTGCACATTCAGGACTCCATCCCTCCAATGATCGCCGGAGGTATCTTCTATGCCAAAGCAAAGCATCAGGCATTCGTTTATCCGTTTGATTGTTTCAGTGACAGCCTTCCCGAATACCAAACCGCTTACGATAGTTTGTTTTTGGATGTTTTTGCTTTTGACCCTGAAGGGGAAAATGTATTGGGCATTTACCGGGCGGAACTATTTTTAGATGACTCCCTCCTGTATGCTTATTCCTTCAATCGCTTCCACTTTGATGAAACACGTTTTGTAAATGCGCATGCAGGATGGTTCAGCAACGAGGGTAATAAAGGCTTCAGCCACCATCTTTTTAAATTGCCGGGCAATGCTTTCTCCGCATTTACCAATGCCGGAACCGGAACCATCGTATTGAAGGATACCGTTCCACATCAGCTTAAAATCAGGGTCAGTGATTACAACGGCAACAGGTCGGAATCACTGATCAGCATCAAGCAGTCAAGCCACGTTCAAGTTGAAAAAACAATGAACGACTCCCTGCCGTTCATACCCTTTGGCACTGAATGGGCTCAATCATTTACAAATGGCTTAAAACTTCGTATCCCCCGTGGGGCCTTATACCAGGACCTCCCGCTGGATACGCCGCGATCCTGGCCAGCCGCTAACTTTTGTTCCGATATTTATTTCTTCCTTCCTCAACTTGACTATCCGTTGCATGTGGCGGGAAGGCTGGAAATGCCTTATCGCCCTCTTCCGTTCGTCCGTCCGGAACAATACCTGCTGATCAAACTCAACTACAAAGGCGGGAACTACAAAACCGAGGAATATATATTGCCCGATAGCCTGGAGGCACATACCCTCTTAGCAAGATTCAGAAAAGGAGGGATGTACGCTGTAACCTCCGATACCACTTCACCCTTCCTTCTCGGACCATTTTCGGAAGTGGATCCGGTGGACCAGACACACTATTCCGTTTGTACCCTCAAGGATTTACATTCTGGTATCAAGTCCTACAGGGTGGAAATCAATCACGAATGGATGCTGGCATATTTTGACAGCAAAAGCGGAAATTTACGATGGAAGAAGGGGCACCGGGGCACCGGTCCTCAACTGATTAGCATTTATCTTGCTGACCGCTGCGGCAATACTGCGAAAATTGAATTGAT
Source organism: Bacteroidia bacterium (assembly GCA_016788185.1). GTDB lineage: Bacteria > Bacteroidota > Bacteroidia > AKYH767-A > OLB10 > JAJTFW01. The sequence goes on from JAEUTF010000128.1 coordinate 44,354, forward strand.
CGAGTAAAATTCTGACATGTATCACGTTAAACTGTAACCGGTATCATTGGCAATGCCAGAGGCTGCTTTTACTTTTGGATTGTTATAAAAACTTCAGCCATGACAACATTATTTAAAGCCGACACCGGAAAAATCAAACCAAGGGTTTTTTCCGGAATGTTAGATCCCTTCTTCAAGAAAGAATGGGGCGAATGGTTCGATAAAAGTTATATGGATACCATTCCCAGCGTAAACATCAGCGAAACGCCGAAGTCCTACCACGTGGAAATGGCGGCACCCGGATTAAAAAAAGAAGACTTCAAAATCAATATTCAGGGTGATATGATTACCATTTCGAGTGAGAAGGAGTCTGAAACCAAAACCGAAGAAAAAGAGTTCAGCCGCCGTGAATACAACTATAACTCCTTTAGCCGGTCTTTCAGCCTGCCCGAATTTGTAGATCAGGAAAAAATTGCGGCTACCTACAGCGAGGGTATTTTGAAGTTGGATCTGCCGAAAAAGGATGTAGTCAAAACGGCGGACACAAAAAATATTAAAGTTTCATAGTTTGCAGGTTTGGGAAAGAGGCTGTAACCGTAATTACAGCCTCTTATTTTTTTTAAGCAGCGGAATAAATAATATATTCGCTGCAAACCAACACAACAGATCTTATGATTCAAAACTGGATTGACCCTGTTGAATTTGCATCTTTCCTGGTCAGGGTGCTGGCCGGTTTGCTGTTTTTTTTCCAGGGATACGATAAGGTTTTCAGGATTGGCATTCAGGGCGTGACGGAGGCCATTGGCCCCTCCTATAAGCGGGCAGGGCTTCCCGATTTCGTTGTAGCGATGATCTCCTTTTTAACTTCCTGGATTGAATTTCTGGGTGGTTTTTGCCTGATATTGGGCCTGTTTAAATACACCATGGTGTACCTCCTGGGGATAGACCTCTTGATTGTAGCGGCCGGAATGAGTATGATCGATCCTGTATGGGACTTGAAATTGCTCTTTCCGCGAGTTATCCTTTTGCTTTTTCTGCTGCTGATGCCTGCCGAAAGTGATATACTGTCACTGGATCATCTCATTTTTTAATTAAATCAGCTCCGTCAACAGTATTTTAATTAAGATATAGCTATCAGGAACTGGTTTTTAGAAATTGAAAATGAAAAAGAATACCCAGATAAACATACGGTCGAAGGTGTCCGCCATTAAATGGGTGTTGCTGTTTTCATTGGTCATCATGGCCGTGAAATTTCTGGCCTGGTACTATTCCGGTTCCGAAGCCATCCTAAGTGATGCACTTGAGTCCCTGATCAACATTGCCACCAGTCTTTTTACCCTTTACAGTTTACTCTATGCCTCCAAACTAAAGGACAATGACCATCCGTACGGGCACGGAAAAATTGAATACCTGGCCGTTGGGTTTGAGGGTGCCTTGATTTTTGGTACAGGAATTTACATCATCGTAAATTCAATCCGGCATTTCTTTACTCCTCATGAACTGAAGGACGTTGACATGGGATTGCTGTTAACGCTCTTTTCCGCCATCGCCATGTGGTGGATCGGTCGTTTCCTGAGCAAGCGTGGAGAAGAACTCGATGCTGCGCCCTTAAAAGCCGACGGCGAACATTTCAAAGCCGATGCTCTGACCAGTATCGGACTGATCCTGGGATTGGGACTTTACAAACTGACGGGCTGGACCTGGGTAGATCCATTGCTGGCAATTCTTCTCGCACTGCTGATCATGAACAGCGGCATCCGGCTCTTGCGCGAGTCCATTGATCGCTTACTGGACAAAGCCGATCTGGCCTCCATCGAACAAATTGTAAAAAGCCTGCAGGAAAACCGGGAAGAAACCTGGATCGATATTCACAACCTGCGCCTTCAGAAATTCGGACATTATCTGCATGTTGACTGCCACATGACGCTTCCGTTTTACCTGCAGCTAAATGAGGTGCATGACAATATAAAAAAACTTGAAAACGCTTTAAACAGGAACCGTGTCAATCACGTGGAATTGTTCGTCCACACCGACCCCTGCCTTTTCAGCAACTGCAGCATTTGCCAGGTGAAAACGTGCACGTTCAGGCAATCTGCCTTTGTACGAAAACTCGACTGGACCACCGAGAATCTCATGCTGAATAAAAAACACTATCTTCCCGGTGAAACTTACAATGATATCCATCTCAATCATCCATAAACATGAAAACCATCTTATGCCCGACTGATTTCTCAAAAAGTTCGGAGAATGCTGTCAAGTATGCCATTGACCTTGCCAGGCTTTTTAAAAGCAAAATCCTGCTTATGCATGCCTATGAAACGCCTGTTATTTACACGGACGTTACCGTTTCCAGCGTTCAACTCGATTTTGAGATGCTGCGTGAAGCCGCTTTAAAGCAATTAAAGAAATTCTATGCGAAAATGCTGGAGCATACCAAGGATGTTCAGTTCGAACTCATCCTTCAGCAGGGATTGCCATCGGCCCGCACCATTGAAATTGCCATTGAAAAAAAGGCCGATATGATCGTTATGGCGAGCACGGCATCCACCCAGGTTCAGCGGTTTCTGATTGGCAGCAATGCCACCCGGGTGGTGAGGGATGCGCCCTGCAAAGTGATGCTGGTACCGCCAAAGGCCAGATTCAGCGGCATGAAAAAAATTGTATTCAGTACAGATCTCAGCGAAGAAAACCTGATCGCCTCCAACCAGGTAGCCAACTTCGCACAAATGTTTAAATCCGAACTGGTTTTCCTCAATGTGGATAACAAAAGCCTCGTTCACGACGAATCGGATTTATCCAGGGTCACCCACCGCATCCGACAGTATGTGCAATACCCTAAAATGAAAGGGTACGTATGTACCGATCTGAATATAGCCGATGGCATCACCTTTTTCCTCAAGAATGAAAAGGCGGATTGCCTGGCCATGGCCACTCACCACCGAAAGTTTCTTCAGGCGATTGCCAACCCCAGCATCACCAAAAGGGTATCCTACCGGACCGATATCCCGCTGTTGATTATTCACCTTGAACACTGATCACGGTTGTCGTTAAAAAAGGGAAAGCGGGATCCGCTTTCCCTTTTTTTCAGGCTAAGCCGGTACTTCCTGAGGTCACAGCCGAAATCCTTCCGTCGGTCATGGTCAGTTTTCTGTCGGCCATTTCGGCCAGCTCCGCGTTATGTGTCACAATAATAAAAGTTTGATTGAGCTTTTCTCTCAGTTCAAAAAAGAGCTTGTGCAGGGCTTTTGCATTGACGGAGTCGAGGTTTCCGCTGGGCTCATCGGCGAGAATGAGGTATGGTTTATTCATCAAAGCGCGTGCGATGGCTATGCGTTGTTGTTCTCCACCGCTTAACTGCGAAGGCTTGTGCTCCTTTCGCGACATCATGCCCAGCAAATCCAGTAACTGATCCGCCCGTTCCGCCGCTTCCTCAAAGCTCTTTCCCTCGATGAGGGCCGGCATACAAACATTTTCGAAAGCCGTGAATTCGGGCAATAACTGATGAAACTGAAAAATAAAACCAATATGTCTGTTCCGGAATTGCGCCAGCCTGCGCCCCTTCAATTGCTGTATTTCCTGCCCGTTCACCGTAATAATGCCCTGGTCGGGTTGATCCAGAGTGCCTAAAAGATGAAGCAGGGTGCTTTTGCCTGCCCCGGATGCTCCGACAATGGAAACCACTTCACCCGCTTTAATCTCAAGGTCAATCCCTTTCAACACCTGGAGTGCTCCGTATGATTTTTCGATTCCCTTGGCAGTAACCAGCATGCGGCAAATATAGGAAAATGCCAGGCCTGGCTGTACCGGAGGGTGGTCGCTGGCGGCCTAACGGAGAAGCAGAGGTAAATGCTCTTGATACTACTTAAAGAAGGAGAGAAAATCGCACATTGTTCAGAACGAAGTTCCGGCAGGCAAAAAATAAGCGGGATTCCACCTATTTTTGCAAGCGTGGAAATGGCTCTGATTCTTTCATACCCCTGGTGGTATATCCTGTTTTGCCTTGCGGCAGGTGCCGTGTATTCCTGGATCATGTACAGAAAGGAACCGCTGCTGAACGAAACGTCTTCCACCCTGAAACGGATTTTGCCGGCGGCTCGCTTTTTATCGGTCAGCCTTCTGGCCTTTTTACTGCTGGGCCCTATGATCCGTACATTTTCCAGAGAAGTGGAAAAGCCGATCATTCTGCTTGCTGTGGATGAATCCAGGTCCATCGTCAACCGGAAGGATTCGTCGGAAACCCGGGCACAAATCAGGGCTGAATTTGATAAACTAAAGAAGGAATTATCGGCTGATTTTGATGTCCGCAGCTATGCCTTCGGCGACCATGTCAGTGAAAATCCCGTTTTCAGGTTTGATCAACGATTAACCGATTTCAGCCAGTTGTACAATTATCTGGATGTACAGTTTTCGAACCGGAATGTGGGGGCGATGGTGATCGCCTCCGATGGACTGTTCAACGAAGGTGCCAGCCCCGTGTATGGCCCTTCCAGGTTAAAAATACCGGTGTACAGCCTGGCACTTGGCGACACCACCATTCGCCGGGATCTTTTCATTTCTTCCGTCAACCACAATAAAATCGCTTTTCTCGGGAACAGTTTCCCTCTTGAAATCATTGTAGATGCACGGCAAGCCGCCGGCAGGCGAAGTACCCTGAGTGTGGAGGAAGACAGTAGCATTTTATTCAGTAAATCGCTGGACATTACCGGCAACAATTATCATCTGTCTGTACCGGTTTTCATGGATGCCAAAACAAAGGGCATTCACCACTACAGAATAAAACTCAGCCCGGTGGATGGAGAGGCTACGGAGGTCAACAATACCCGCGACATTTTTGTAGAGGTCATAGAACAGAAGCAGAAGGTCTTGCTTTTATTCGCTTCCCCGAATCCTGATGTTTCGGCCATCCGCCAGAGCCTTGAAAGCAGCCTGAATTACGAGGTCATTACGATGCCGCAGGCTGAATTTACGGGTCGGGCGGGGGACTTCAACCTGGTGGTTTTGCACAATCTCCCGTCTGGTGGAGGAAATGAAACCTCCGTCCTGGAAAAGATAAACGAAAGCGGAGTCAGTGCCTGGTATATTCTCGGATCAGGAACAAATATAGAGGCCTTGAACAAAGCCGGTGCAGGAATAAGCATCAGCCAGGCCAATGGTCAGCTCAACGATGTGCAGGCTTCCCTTGCCTCCAACTTCAGTTTGTTTACCCTGTCCGATGCCCTGAAAAACAAAGTGGAAGCATGGCCTCCCCTGAAATCGCCGTTTGGCGTTTACCAGGCCGGGACCAATATCTATCCCCTGTTTAATCAGAAAATCGGCATCGTAAGTACGGCACAGCCTCTGTTGTTCTTCCATGAGCAGAATGGAAGAAAAGTAGCGGTGTTGGCGGGAGAAGGACTCTGGAGATGGCGGCTTGCCGATTTCAACGAACAGGGGAATCATCAGCTCAGCCAGGAATTGATCTGGAGTATCACGCAATATCTGTCGGTGAAGGAAAACAGGAGCCCTTTTAAATTCAAGGCCCGGAGCAATTACAGGGAGAATGAACCTCTGGTTTTTGACGCACAATTGTACAACCAGAGCGACCAGTTGATTAACCAGCCGGAGGTATTCGTCCGGATCACGAACAGGCAAGGGAAAGAGTTTCAGTTTACCATGTCTAAAACCGAAAAAGCCTATACCTTGAACAGCGGTATTTTTCCTGTTGGCAATTACCGGTTTAAAGCCGAAGTGAAACTTGGCGATCAGGTATACTCCCATCAGGGTGAATTCAGCGTCAGCGCCCTGCAACTTGAAACCGCCAATACCGTGGCCGATCATCAGTTGCTGAATGCATTGGCCGCTCAAACCGGGGCTGCGGTATTTTATCCCGGAAAAACGGATGAACTGATCAGGTCCATTCAATCAAACGAGAACCTGAAAAGCATTTCATTCATGCACAAGAAACTGGAGGATCTCTTAAATGAACCCTGGTTTTTTATCCTGCTGGTGGTTTTGATATCGACCGAATGGTTTATCCGCAAGCGTACTGGATCCTACTGATAAGCACCAGCCGGCAGTTGTTCATCTCCCAGGAAATAAGGGTCTCTGTCGAAAAGATACAGGTCCAGTACCATCGCCACCCTGGCAAAGTACTCACGGAAAAGCACCATAAGCTGAAAGTCCCGGGGTGGATCTTTTGCGATATAGGCAATGGCATCCATGTGGTGATGCCGGGCGATACAAACGGCCCTTTTTACATGAAAGGCCTGTGAAATGATCAGGATTTTCTTCAACTTGAAAACCTTTTTACAGCGCACCACAGAATCCAATGTACGGAAACCGGCAAAATCCATGAATATAACGCTGTCGGGAATACCCATCCGGAGCAGGTCCCTTCTCATTTCACGCGGTTCATTGTACGAGAAAAAGCGGTTGTCACCGCTTAATATCAGATAACGCACCTTTCCGGAAAAATACAAGGCCTTTGCCGCCTGGATACGCTGCCTGAAAAATGGATTTTGCCTGCCGCTCGAAAGGTAACGGCTCGTACCCAGAAGCAATCCAGCACTCCTGGGAGGAATCTTGTTCAGATCAGTATAGATGTATCCGTAAGAAGCGGATTCAACCAGACGGTAACTAAAATAGATCATACCGGCAGTAAGCATCCCCGTGAGAACAACGAAGACCAGGAGGAGTCGACGCTTCCTTTTCAAAAACAAAAGAAAAGCCTTGGTTGAGTTCCTGAAATTCAGTCGGTACATGAGCCTCTAAAATTCAGGAAAAAAATCAACACGGGGTTAAAGTTCCGGAGAATCATTGGTACCGACAGATCCGGGAGAAAATTTCCATTATCTTTCGATTGAACCCTCGTCCTGCATTTCCTTGCCTTTTACTTTTAAGATGCGCAGGGCGATTGCAAGGATCAAAAGCATCAGGAAAATAAGGGAAGGGAAGAGTCTGAAAGTCCAGACGTGCCAAACACCATATTCCCGGATGGTATCGGTAAGCAGAAAAGCCAAAGAAAGAAAAAGCAGGGAGGGCAATAACTCTATGAAGCGGAAGAAGGGAGTATTAAACTTTTTTCGCTCCTTATCCTGAATCCAGTTAGCGAGCCTGTTCCTCAACAGATAAAGAATCAAAAGAAATACAGGGCTTCCGATACTGTGCATGGCGTAAAGGACAGGACCAAAGAACATCTCCACCTGGAAACGATCACGCTTTTCCCAGCCGGAGCGGCTCCAGCATGCCCTTAAAAAGCAGGATAACGAATACACTATGGCAAGGCCGGAAAGCACCATGGCTTTCAGACGGTGAACCATGGCGTAGTTGGCCAGGTAGGCAAGCAGGGCTGACAGCAGAACTAAAAAACTAAATACCAGTATTTTACGATTATTCCTCATGAACAGGCTTTATCGAAATGCAATGGATATAATTCATCAGGCGCCAAGATAATCGTTTTAAATTTTAACTATATTTCGACCGATTCGGATTGAAAATTACCTAGACCAGATTTAACTATGGCGTCTGTAAAAAGTAAAAAGGCGGCTACGACAAAAAAAGCGGCAAAAAAATCTGCTTCGGCCAAGGCGCTGAAGCCAAAGGCTAAAGCATCAAAGAAAAAGCTGGTTAAAAAAGCTGCAGCTCCCAAAAAGCAAATTAAAAAAGTTGCAGGCAAGAAGGCACCTGCGGTAAAAAAATCCAAAGTCTCCGCAAAGAAGGCCGCTCCTAAAAAAGCAGTAAAGTCATCTAAAGCCCCGAAAGCCGCTAATGGCATATCAAAGCAGGCACCAAAAAGTAAAAAAGCGCTTCCCGTTAAGGTGAAGTCAGCCCCTGTCAAAGTCAAATCCTTGCCGGCTAAAGCCAGCTCACCTTTGAAAGTGCCCGTTTCTGTCAAAGGAAAAGAAAAAGGGAAAGAAAAATCAAAAGACAAAATCAAGGATAAGGTAAAACCGGTAAAAGCGGCTGCATCGCTCCAAAAAACACCGTCCTCAGCAGAGAAGAAAAAGGAGAATCAGGCAAAGCCTGCGGATGTAAACTCCCGTAAAAAACAGAGCAGCGAGGCGATAGAACCATTGCAGGCGAAAGCGGAAAAGGCAATCAAAGAACTGGAAGAGCGGATGGACCTGAGTAAAATGAGGCCCAGGATTCAGGCTGGCACCGGTCATCTGAAACCATTGCACAAACCGGTTCTGCCATTGCCCAAACTGCCCGAACCAACCAACACCACCAAAGAAAAGTTTCAACTGGAATTCGAATTCCGCTCATCGCCGAAAATCCTGTTTACTTCCCTGAGCGACTCCAGCGGTTTAGCCGGATGGTTTGCCGATGAAGTGCATACCAAGGACGATGTGTATACCTTCGTTTGGGAAGGAGGGGAGTCGCTTGCCAAGCTCATTGCGCTCAGAGACCTGCAACTGGTGCGCTTTCAATGGCTGGACGATACCGATGGAACATATTTTCAGTTTGAAATCAAAGAAGACGATATCACCTCTGACATCGCCCTGGTCATCACTGATTTTGCCAATCCCGGTGAAAGGGAAACCAATATCCGGCTTTGGGAATCACAGGTGCAGAAATTGCGGATGCTCCTGGGCAGCCTTTAGGCCGGGCCAGCATTTCAAAGCAGGCCGGATTTTAATCCTTCTTCAAAGCGTTCAGCAAGAGGCGGACATTTTCCGCCACCTTCTCAGGAAAGAACTCCCAGTCGTCGAATTGAAATTTTTTCATGAACTTTAAAAAGCCATGTTGCAAAAAATGGTTTTTTACGGCATTTTCCACGTCTGAAAGTTCAGAGAGGGGAATGTAATTCACCTTGTCATAATGATGCTGCCATTGATCCGCCTGCTGGCAGGTATAAAACTCCGACCTTACAAGTTCCGGCAGATGCTGCAGCAGAGAAGGAAGATGCTCACTTGCATATTTTCCCGATACGTGCAGGGTCAGGCTGAATCCGTGTCCCCACCAGCACAGGGTCCGTACAGCAAAAACATCTTCTTTCCCGAAGAGCCGCGGATAATCCAGAATCTGCCATGGAAATCCGAGGTAATTTTCACCCCTGCTTATTTTGGGAGGCACCTTCAGAAGGTCTTCTTTCGAAAAAAGACCGGATTGCCTGATTTCAATGTCAAGATGCGGAATACAGGCCGCCAGCAATTGTTCAACTTTCGCATGCAGACTTTTCTTCACCAGAAACAGTTCCCTGTTCTTTAACAGGTCCATTTCAATTTTTTCCGGTCTTTGCAATGACATGGATAAGATAATTCGCCAAACTTAGGGTATTTTTGTATTTCGAAACCTCCTCCGACCTTGAAGAAACTTCATGCCCTTATTCTAAAATCCTTCATCGGGCCATTCTTCATGACCTTTTTCATTTCACTTTTTGTCCTGCTGATGCAATTTCTCTGGAAATACATCGATGATCTGGTTGGAAAAGGGCTCGACGGACTTGTCATCGCTGAATTGCTCTTCTATACTACCGCTAACTTGGTACCCCTGGCCTTGCCCTTAGCCATCCTGGTATCCTCCATCATGACCTTCGGCAACCTGGCCGAACATTTTGAACTCACGGCTGCCAAAGCCGCCGGAGTATCGCTGCAAAGAATCATGCTTCCGTTGTTGTTTACCGCCATCCTGATCAGTGTTTCGGCCTTCTTCTTTTCCAATAATATTTTGCCCTTTACCAATCTGAAGATGGGATCATTGCTCTACGATATACGCCAGCAAAAGCCCGCCTTATCTATCCGTGAGGGGGTGTTTTACAATGGTATTGAAGGCTACAGCATCAAGGTGGGCGACAAAGATGAGGATGGAAAAACCATCCGGAACGTAATGATTTACGACCATACCGGCGGAACGGGAAACAGGAAAGTAGTGATGGCTGAAAGCGGCAAAATGGAGTCCACCAACGATCAGCGTTTTTTGATCCTCACCCTCTTCAACGGCAGCAGCTACGAAGAACACAGCCGGAACAGGGGCGGAATAGATACTCACCCGCTCATGCGGAATTCTTTCAAAGAATACATCATCCGCTTTGATCTCTCACAGTTTAAACTGAACAGGACCAACGAAGAGTTGTTCAAGGGCGGTCATCAGATGATGAATCTGAAACAACTGAGCCTGGCGGTGGACAGCCTGGGGCTGGAAAACTCCAGAAGAGAAAGCCTGGTGGCCATGAACATGCAGCACTACTTTCTTTTCCTGCGCGACTCGGTCCGGTTCAAGACGAAGGTAAAATCCGGAGCCCTGGTACAATTGCTCAACGACACCAACCCGAAAGGGAATATACAATTGCTCGAAAATGCGCAAAACCAGGCGCGCACGATACAGAATTTTATTCTGGGCATAAAGGATGAAAAAGATTCAAGATCGTATCAGATGGCCCGGTTTAAGGTGGAATGGCACCGGAAACTCACCCTCTCGGCCGCCTGTTTTATCCTTTTTCTGATCGGAGCGCCCCTGGGCGCGATCATTCGCAAAGGAGGGATGGGCCTGCCCCTGGTCATCTCCATAATTTTCTTTCTCGCGTATCACATCACCAGCATCACGGGCGAAAAATTTGCCAAAGAAAGTATCATTCCCGCCTGGCGCGGGATGTGGCTTTCGTCCATGATCCTGTTGCCGGTGGGCCTGTTTCTTATTTATAAAGCCACACATGATTCCGTTATTTTCGACCGCGATGCCTACCTGGGATTCCTGCGAAGATTATGGAAAAAAAACACCGGTAAATAATTCCGAGCCGTGAGAATTCTTCAACTCTGCATTCGTGTTCCTTTTCCGCCGGTTGACGGAGGCAGTATTGCCATGTATCATTTGCAGCAATCCTTGCATCAGAATGGGGTAGCGCTGAAGGTGCTTTCCTTTAACACCATTAAGCAACTGGCGGATATCGGATCACTGGATGCCGGCTACCGTAAAATGACCGGGATCGAAGGGGTTTACCTCGACAACCGTATCAAACCTTTTGCGGCGCTATTGAATATTTTCACCGGCGAATCTTATCACATCATCCGCTTTGTCAGAAGAGATTTTGAAGAGGCGCTGGTGAGGATTCTCAAGGAGAATACCTATGATGCGGTTTTGCTGGAAAGCCTGTATATGATTCCTTACCTGGAGGCGATCAGACGGCATTCAAAAGCGAAAATCATTTTACGCACCCACAACATTGAACACCTTATCTGGAAACGATTGGCGGTGGCCGAAGGAAACCCTTTCCGGAAATGGTACCTTAATCTTCTGGCTGAACGGCTTAAGCAATACGAGAAATGGTCGCTGAACCGGGTGGATGGCATCGCCGCCATGACCCCCGAAGACGAAGCTTTATTGAAAGACCTGGGCGCCCGGGTTCCCATTTCCATTGCGCCGGTGGGAATCAATATCCATGACTATCCGCTCTACGCTCACCCCGATCCACAACTGGTTTTTCATCTGGGCGCCATGGACTGGTTACCAAACGTTGAAGGAATAGAATGGTTCATGACCAGGGTGTGGCCCTTGATTCATGCCCAATTTCCGGCTGCTAAACTGGCCCTGGCCGGAAAGAAAATGCCTGCATCCATCCGGTCTTTTTCCAGTCCGGATGTTAAGGTTCAGGATTTTGTAAAAGACAGCCGGCTTTTCATGGGACAAGGCGGAATCATGATTGTACCGCTCTTCAGCGGCAGCGGCATGCGGGTAAAAATTGTAGAAGGTATGGCCTTAGGAAAAGCGATCGTGACCACCTCGATCGGGGCCGAAGGGATTGATGGAAAAGACGGTCAGGAATTTCTGATTGCCAATAGCCCTGAAGAATTCGCCGACCGGGTTTTGCTCCTGTTGAAAGAACCGTCCCTTCAAATGGAATTGGGAAAACGCGCCCGCAGCTTTTGTGAAGCCAGGTTTGACAACAAAGCGATCGGAAAAGGACTGATTGCTTTCATTCAGCAGATTTAACCCAATGGCATTGATTAACAATATTTTAATTGAAGATGAGTGTTGGAAATAGGAAATTCCGAAAGCACCTTCTCCTGAGGTTCCGGACTGAAATGTAAACAATTAATGGTCAGTACTTTAATAATTAAGATTGCTTATTAAAAATTGGATTGTGAGTAATTCAATGTTTTATAGTACTTAGTATAGATTTTTTCACTAATATTGCAGCCCCAATTTCAGGGTAAAATATCTAAAATCATGGACTTACTCAAAGTAGTGCAGGAGCAGTTGGTTGAAACTAAAAAATGGCCTGAATTCAAGTCAGGTGACACCATCACTGTATATTATAAAATCATCGAGGGAAACAAAGAACGTGAACAGCAGTTCCAGGGCGTTGTTTTGCAGCGACGTGGAGCGGGTGTTACCGAAACTTTTACCATCCGTAAAATTTCCGGTGGAGTAGGTGTGGAACGTATCTTCCCCGTTCATAGCCCGAAAATCACCCGCATCGATGTGAATAAGCGCGGAAAAGTACGTCGGGCCCGTATCTTCTATCTCCGTGATATGGTAGGTAAAAATGCCCGTATCGAAGAGAAAAAGGTAAATACCAAGTCCTGATCAACAGGCCTGTTTGGCCAATAAAATTTTAAAGCTGTCTTCGTTGAGGACAGCTTTTTTTTGCACTGTATGAAAGGCTGTTTTCCTTCGTTTGGAAATTTAAAACTATAGGGAAGATCAGGTGGATGATGCCAAGCGGTTTTACCGGTAACTCTGAAAGGATTTTCAGACCATTATAGAAATCATCAAGCTAACAAGGTCGTACTGTTATTGCGAATTCTATTTTCAGGAATTGACATTCAACCCGTTTTTATAGGATTTTATTTATATTAAACCGGACAATTCCGGTACCGGCCTCATAATTTTACACAATGCTTGCAAATGCCGGATTTTTTTGCAACATTTCTGAAAGCTAAGTATTGCTATTTATTGAATTAGTCAACCTGACCTTTAAAGTTCCTTTCATCTAAACTTTTAAAAAGCACCTAAAAAAATTCACGGTAACCGCATATTCTTATTGACCGGTCACTGATCGTTTCATTCTTTCTGCTTTGATACTTTCTGAAAAAATCTAAAAATCATAACGCATTTTATTGCTTTAAACCTAAACCTGCCCATTATGGAAAAAACCGCTACCCTATCAAACACGTGGAAAAAATGCACGCTGTCAATAAAACTATGGATGGCTTTCACCTGTATTCTGGTTCATTTTAGCAACGATCTGCGTGCACAGATTTCAGTGACCGTAACCAATCCGGCCAATACCACACCCAACCTGTCAGCCACGTATCCTTCCCTTTCAAGTGCTCTGAATGCCCTGAACGCGGTCACGGCCATGACTGGCCCTGTTACCTTAACGCTCGGCGCCGGCACATCCGAAACGGCTCCTCCCAATGGACTGACCATTGGCAGTGCCACGCTCAATCCTGTTTTGAGTCCGGTAAACACCGTGACCCTCATCAAGGCCGGTGGCATCGTTACCTTAAATGCGGGAATTGGGGTGGCCACACCCTCCAGTGCGGTACCCGATGGCATCCTTAAAATTGCTGGTGCCGATTACATCACCCTCAACGGACTGACCTTTACGGATGGCAATCTTAGTAACCCGGCCACCATGGAATTCGGACTGGCACTGTTCAAAGCAAGTCCATCCGATGGCGCCGGCAACAATACCATTCAGAATTGCTCCTTTAATATGCAGCGTGTAAACAACGATGCAGGAACTGCTCCAATGGCGGAGGGTTCGGTGGCCATCCTGGTGATCAATGCCGCTCCTGGAGCAGCAACCACTGCGCTTACCCCAACCACAGCAGCCGGAACAAATTCAAACAATAGATTTTTTAACAATACCATCATTGGCGGTAATTATGGAATCGTTTTAAGCGGATTTGCAGCCAGCTCACCTTTTACTACCGGAGACCAGGGCAATGACATAGGAGGAACCGGAACATCCACAGGAAATTTCATTTTCAATTACGGCGGTGGTGGCAGCTTAAATCAGGCAGCAGCCATCCGGGCCAATCATCAATGGTCGCTTAATATTTCCTATAACACCATCAACAACAACAATGGGGGAGGAGTGAACCATGGAACAACGCTTCGCGGAATTCATACAGAGACGGGTAACGGAGCCAGTGCCACCATCAACAACAACTCGGTTACTGTCAATGGAGGTGGAACCACAACAGCTTTGATCGCGATTGACAATGGACTCGGTAACGCCGGCAGTTCCAATACCATCCAAATAAACAACAACACCATCAGTGCGTGTACCTATTCAACAGCTACCAGCGGAACTTTTACAGGAATTCAAAATACCGCAACGGCTGCAACGGTGAATATAAATGGCAATACAGTATCCGGAAATTCGACAGGAGGTACCGGCCTTCACAACATGATTTTAAATACCGCCGTGCTTCCTGTACTGAACATCAATTCAAACACCATCAGCAACAACCTGCGTACAGCTTCCTCCGGAACACAAAGGGGGATCAGTTTTGGAAGTCCGAGCGTCGGCACGATCAATGGCAATACGATTGAATTAATGAGTTTTCCACTTACTGCCACTTCTGTTGCAATCGATGGCATCTATGGTCTATCCAATTCGGTCAACATGACCATTAACAACAACATCATCAGAAATCTGTCTATCCCTTCTACAGGAATAATTACCGGAATTCGTGAATTCGGCATCAGTGGGAACAAAATCATTCAAAACAACCAGGTGTTTAATTTCACCACCGTCTCAGGAGGAACAGGTGGTTCAACGTTTATTGGAATAAACTGCTCGGTAGGCGACATTAATATCAGCAATAACCTTATACACAGCCTGAACAGTACGGGAAGTCCGGGTGGTGCGAGTGGAGGCTGCGCGGGAATCCAGATCACCAACAGTACCACCAGCGTCATTTCCAGGAATAAAATTTACAATATCTCAAGCGCCAGTGTCACTCCCACCGTGGTAGGTATCATCACCGGAGGAGGTGCCAACACCTCCATATTCAACAACCTGGTGGGCGATTTGAGAACACCTTCCGCCAACTCTACCCATCCGCTGGCCGGCATCAGCATATCCGGTGGAAGTGTAGCCCATGTTTCCTACAACACCATTTATTTAAACACCAGTAGTTCCGGACTTAATTTTGGCTCGAGCGGAATATACGCCTCCATCACCCCAACGCTGACGTTGAGAAACAACATTGTCATCAACACGTCTGCATTTTCCGGTTCGGGTTTAACGGCTGCTTATCGCCGAAGCAGCGGAACCACCGGTGTGATTCCGTCCACCTATTCGCCGGCTTCCGACAATAATATCTTCTTTGCGGGAATTCACTTTATTTATGTTGAAGGTATAGGACCCTACACCAACGTACAAAATACCATGGCGGGCTACAAAGCATTTATGGTTTCCATCGATCAGGCCTCGGTAACGGAAAATTGTGTTCCTTCCTTCTTAAGCACTGTGGGTAGTTCAGCCGGTTTCCTGCACTTTTTACCCGGAGCCAGTACCCTGGCGGAAAGTGCCGCCTTCCCCATCCCGGGGATCACCGATGATTTTGACGGCAATGCGAGAAGTGCCTCTTCCCCGGATATCGGCGCCGATGAATTTTCAGGTTCCAACCCGTCTTTCGTCGCACTCGACATGCGACCCTTCGGACTACTGACACCTTCTTCATCGTCTTGTTACGGCTCTGCGGAAGTCATCACAGCCCAGTTGAAAAACAATGGTACCAACGCCCTGAATTTTGCAGTGAACAATTGCAACGTTTCTGTTACGGTGACGGGACCGGTCAGCACCTCATTCAATGCCACCATCAATACCGGCACCCTTGCTCCAGGAGCCACCATGAATTTACTCTTGCCGGGAACCCTGAACATGTCCGCTGCAGGCACCTATTCATTCACCATTAATACAACCATGGCTGGTGATCTGAATCCATCCAATGATAATTTCGGACCGACCACACGTACGGTCAACTCCTCTGTTTCATTACCTCAAATGGTAAATTTCAACGGCTATAACGGCTCAAACCTCAGTACTGTTTTTCCCGGATGGCGCGAAGCAAATACCGCCATTCTTCCGACAGGAACCACCTCCTCCTGGACCAGCAGCACTATAATTCCTCTTTCTGGCAACACGGCCAGGGTAAACTTGGTTAACAATTCAAAAAATGAATGGCTGGTAGGTCCCAAATTTGTTTGTGGACCGGGTACCTACCTCGGATTCAAAATTGCCATCACCGATTTTAATTTTTCCACCCCTGACGCCTCGGGCATGCAGGGTACCGATGATAAGGTGATCGTGAAAATATCAACGGACTGCGGCAATACCTTTACTGATTTATTTACCTACAATGCGGCCAACACGGCTACCATCAGCAATACACTGGTTCCCCAGTTAATCAACCTGTCCGCCTACAGTGGCCAGCAGGTTATCATCGCATTCTTTGCAACCGAAGGAGTGGTGAATGACATTCCGGATTATGATTTCCATATTGATGATATCAATATCGGAACCATCTGTACAGGAACGCCTGTGGCCGGTGCTATTTCAGCATCCGTACCAGGTCCTTTCTGTGGTACCGGCAGTACGGTATTAACTTCCTCCGGAGCTTCTTCTGATAACGGTATCGTGTACCAGTGGTACAGTTCTGCGGTGTCCGGTTCGGGCTATACCCCGGTACCCGGGGCGATACTTCCCAATTATACCGCCAGTGGTTTTACCTCCTCCGCATTTTTTAAGTTATCGGTCAAATGTATTTCCAGCGGCGACTCCGTACTAAGCAATGAAATAGGCCTTCTGGTACTTCCGAAACCAACGGTAAGCGTGACTCCGGATTCGGGTGGATACTGTGGCAGCGGCAGCATCGCCCTGGCAGCGTCAGGAGCGGTTTTGTACGCCTGGTCACCTTCCACGGGTCTCAGTGGCACGACAGGTCCGAATGTAACAGCCAGTCCGGCCAGCAATACGGTTTACACGGTAACCGGTACGGATATAAACGGTTGCACCAACACAGCCACCGCTTCCGTATATGCTTTCAATATACCGTCGCCCTTGTCCATCGCACCAGCATCCCCCGCTGTTTGTCCTGGTTCTTCCATCCTCTTAAATGCGGTAGGAGGTACCACCAATGACCTCATTTCCGGGTCGATCACTTTTAATCTGACGAACCCTGCCGGCGATGAAGACAATGGGATTACAGGTACTCCGGGTTTCATATGTCCGGGCAATAATCAGATAGCTTCCTTTGTTCTTCCCCCTGTTCCGGGAACTTATACCAGTGCCCGTTTGTCCATCAACGGCATCATGCTTCAGGGCAACTCCTTCGGCTCTGAAATACGGCTTCACCTGAGTGGATCGGGAATTACCGGTACATCGGGATGTTATCAGGGAGCCAGTACAGGGGGAACACCCAACCCCGTGAATTACCTCACCGGTGTACCCACCCTGAATGATACCACCCTGCTGGCGGCCTTGTTAAACACTGCCGGTGGCACCGTGAACATCCGGTACAGCGAGTCATTCAATGACATTATCACCGGACCGGATGCCCTTTTCCCGGCAACCGCCACCTTACAGTACACGTACGCAGCACCACAACCGCTCATCACCTGGAATCCGGGCAATCTGAGTGGTACTTCACAAACAGTTTCTCCGGCTGTGAGCACGACCTACAGCGCTACGGCCACGTCGATGTTTGGTTGTTCTACCAATGCCAGCACGAACGTTATGGTGTATCCACCCATGACGGCATTGGCTGCGGCCGCTAACGCCAGCTGTGCCACCTGTGCCGATGGATCGGTCAGCATCAGTTCCATAAACGGAGGTACGCCACCTCACACATTTACCAACCTCAGCGGCCTCCTCCCCGGAAATTACTGCATTCTGGTGACCGACGCGAACGGATGTACCACCACCGCCTGCGCCACGGTTCAAGGTGCCAATTGCAATCTGCTGGTCAGCACCAGCTTCACCAATGCCTCCTGCAACGGAGCCGCTAACGGCAGCGCCGCCGCCGCCGCCAGTGGTGGTGTTTTCTCTGGACCGTTTACTTACAGCTGGTCCAATGGTTCTACCGGAGCCAATATCTCGGGCTTATCGGCCGGAACCTATACCGTGGTGGTGGCTGAGCCTTCCAGTGGTTGCTACGCAGAGAAAAGCGTTCAGATTGCAGAGCCGGAACCCATTGCGGTGAATGCGAGCAGCACCCCCGCCAGTTGCACCGGTACGGCCACTGGAAGTATAAACATATCGGTGAGCGGCGGGGCGGTTCCCGAAAACAGTGTTTTTGATTTCAACAGTGGACTTCAGGGCTGGACCACAGGAAGCCTGGGGACATCTTGTTCCGGAAATGCCACCGCCAGCTCCGGATGGAGTTCGCAGGCTTTTGGCTTCTCGGGAAGCAGTTTTGGTATTCCCGGCCCGAACAGCAATGTCCAGAACAGCTACATCGAATCGCCTGTATTGAATCTTCCATCCGTCATTCACCTGAATGCCAGATCGTGGTCAAACAACGAAGGAGGATACCCCTGTTTTTACGACGTGGAATATGCAGAATATTCTACCGATGGAGGGATCAGCTGGCAGCCTTTCTTCAACATCTACCAGACCAACCTGCACAACGGTGACATCGCATCCTGGAACATGCTGAATTACTCGGCAAATATCATCCCCAGCACCAATGGCAAAATACGTTTTCGTTACGACACCGGCGACGGTTGCTGCGGCAGCACCGTTAACAACCCGGGATGGTTTATTGACGATGTAACCATTGCCAACACGACCACCACGCCGGCCACCTTCACCTTTTTGTGGAGCAATGGTTCTACGGCACAAAATCTCAGTGGTGTAACGGCCGGAACCTATACACTTACCGTTACCTCTTCAAACGGATGCAGCTACGTCAGTACACATACGGTTGCCGATCCGGTTCCGCTGGTAGCCGATGCCAGCGGTACGGGTGTAAGTTGTTTTGGTGGCAATGACGGAACCGCCACGGTGAGTGCCAGCGGTGGCAACCTGATGAACTATTCCGTTGGCAGTGTCGCAGGATCTTTGCCGTTTCAGGGTTCAGTTGCAGTGGCACCTGTTCCGATCGGAACCTGTAATTGTCCGCCCGGTTTTGTGGCTGTTGGTTTCAGTGCCAGAGCCGGGTCCTTTGTGGATCAGATCAACCTGGAATGCCGTGAATTGTTAAGCAACGGAACCTTGGGTGCCACGGTGGTTTCAACCTGCACCAATGGCACCAGTGGAGGAGGTATTCCATATGGTCCGTATTTATCAGTCGGCAACCAGGCGCTGGTGAAAGCTACCATTCTTGAACCCACCAACCCTTGCCCCAATTGCTACCCACGCGGAATGAACGCCGATTCAAAAGCGATATCCGAAATTGCGGCGGGCAGCAGCAACAACTCCGGGCTTAGCAACATTGGTGGGTTTGTAACTTTCGGAGGCAGCCCCAATACCGTTACTGCACCCGATGGACATGCCATCGTGGGCATGATTACGTATACAACCAGCGGAGCCGGCTGGTTTCAGGGCGTTCAATTTCTGTATGCGCCTATTATCGCTACAACTCAACCTTCCTCATATACCTGGAGCAATGGTGCGACCACGTCATCCATCAGCGGTTTATCACCGGGCAATTATTGCGTTACCATTACCGATGCGAACGGATGCACCGCCAGCGATTGTTACCAGGTTACACAGTCGGCAAGCCCTCTTTCAGTGATTTGCCACGGCAGTGCTGTTACCTGTAACGGTGCCAATGACGGCATTGCTGCCGTGACGGCGAACGGAGGAAGTACCTACCAGGGTTCTCCCTACGGTGAACATACCTTCAGTTATACAGGATCCGTTCAGACCTTTACGGTACCACCCGGAGTCACCTCCATCAACATCGAAGCCTTCGGAGCACAGGGTGCTTCGGGTTCACCAGGCGGTAACGCCAGTGCCGGTGGAGCTGGTGGATTGGGCGCCAAAGTGAAGGGGAGCATGGCTGTTATACCCGGACAGACCTTTACGATTCATGTAGGAGGAGCTGCTTCCGGTGCCACCGCTGGTTTCAACGGCGGCGGAACAGGAGGAAATCAACTCGCCGGTGGCGGTGGTGGTGCCTCTGATGTTCGTTTCGGCGGCACGACGGCAGCACATCGGATACTCGTAGCCGGTGGCGGTGGCGGCGGTGGCCGTGGTGGCTGTGAACAAACAGTCGCTTTTGGCGGAGCCGGTGGTGTTGGAGGAGGAGGTAGCGGAGCGAACGGTGCCAATGCCCCTACATCCGGCGGGGTGGCCGGGGGTGGATTTGGCGCGGCCGGACAAACCGGCGGAGCGGCCGGTGTGGGCTGTAGCGGCTTCCTGGGTATTCCCGGCCTTTCTGCGACCAATGAAAACGGAGCGAACGGAGGAGATGGCCAATCCTGTTGCTGCTTTAACGCATTCAGCATCCCTGGTGGCGGCGGCGGCGGCGGCGGATACCTCGGCGGCGGCGGTGGCGGCGGCGGATCTGCCGGTACCGTAAGTTGCTCCGGAAACGATAAAGGAGGCGGTGGAGGTGGAGCCGGTGGCACCAGTTATCTGGCAGGTATTTTAAGCAATACCCTGACGGCAAACGGCATCCATGCCGGAAACGGAAAAGTAGTGATCAGTTACGGAGTTCAACCGTATACGTATGCATGGAGCAACGGTGGTACAACGGCCAGCATCAATGGTCTTGCGCCGGGTACCTATTGTGTAACGGTAACGGATAGTACCGGATGTTCAGAAACCTGCTGCTATACCATTTTTGAACCGGCTCCATTAACGGCCACCATGACGAAAACAGATCCCGTTTGCAATGGCGATACCAATGGCGTAGCCACGGCGATGGTCACCGGCGGTCTGACTACCGATCTTCAGGTGAATACACCTTTTGCCGGCAGTCCTCTGTCCTATGGGGCATCCTTCGGTCCTCAGGTTTTCAACCTGACTGCCGATGTGGTGTACCTGGCGGATCAAAGCGCTTCGTACCTGGGTTGTTCACCCTATACCCCCGGTAACCTGACCGGTAAAATTGCACTGATCGACCGGGGTACCTGTACGTTTGTTACCAAAGTGCTGAATGCACAAAATGCAGGAGCAATCGGTGTCATCATGGTTCAGAATACCACGGCAGCGCCGGTTGTAATGGGAGGAGCCAATGCAGCAATCACCATCCCTTCCATGATGATCAGCCTTTCAGACGGAGCATCCTTGAAAGCGGCCCTTACCGGTTTAAATACGGTCAATGTTACTTTAAGTTCTACCGCTTATCAGTATACCTGGTCAAATGGAAGTACAGGAACGAACACGATTACCGGATTGGGAGCAACAACCTATAGCGTTACCATCAGCGATGCTTCAGGTTGTACCACTTCCGGGTCAACAACATTGATAGATCCCCCTGCCTTGCTCGTGAGCACCACTTCATCCGCTGTTACCTGCAATGGCCTGTCCAACGGTACGGCCACTGCCAATGCCAGTGGAGGAAATCCAAACTGTGACTTAGGTGCTACCGATGTCATCAACAACTTTTTCATTGTAAGCCCGACCATTTCATCAGGTCAGAATTTTGTTGCCTGTAATACCGGAGCCATCACACAGATCACCGTAAATGTCAATACCGGAACAACCGGCCAGATCATGCTTTCCATGGCCCCGGGAACCGACACCTCCGTACCAACCTATACACAACTGCTGAATGCGCCAACCACCGCAGGAGTGTGGGTGATCAACCTGACTACGCCCTTCCCGGTGACCATGGGTAACACCTATTCGTTTTCACTGGGTGGACCCGGAAGTACAGTACCGGCCAGTTTCATCGGGATTGGCTTCACAGACCCTGGCTTGTCGTATCTCAGCGGAAATGCCATTCAGAATAATGCTCAGGTGTCAACGGCCGACCTTTACTTTGGAATACATGTGGCCGGCAGTGTGAATTTACCCTACACTTTTGCCTGGAGCAACGGCGCCACCAGCAGCGGTTTCGGTTCAACCATTGGCGGATTGCCTGCAGGAAGCTATATGGTGACCGTTACAGACTATTATGGTTGCTCAGACATCGAAATAATAACGGTGACACAACCGGATCCGGTTAGCGCCACCGTTGCAACCAGCGGTGTGTTATGTGCTGAAAGCCCGAACGGCACCATCAACTTAACCCCAACAGGCGGGACTGCACCTTACAGCTTTTTGTGGAGCAATGGTTCTACGCTCGAAGATCAAAGCGGACTCACGGCCGGGACTTACACGGTGATTATTACCGATTTCAGCGGTTGCACCGGGACGGTCACAGCCATGGTAAGCTGCTCAGACAACATTCCACCAACCCTCATCTATCCACCCAGCATGGCCAATGCCATGTTTGAGAATTTTGAATCCGGAGGCCTTGCCCCGGGATGGACAGCAGGTGGATTATGGCATGTGACTGCCGCATGTTCAACGGGAACGCCGCCCAACCCCACCAAATGGGCTTATTATGGTATCGACGGTACCTGCACCTTTAACAATGGTTCAACCAACAGCGGAGACCTGACTTCCGCCACGGTGGCGATACCAGCCAATGCCGCCAATGCAAAACTGCGGTTCCGGTATGTGTACAATGGGGAGGGAGGGTTTCCGCCTTCCGGATATGACAATGCATCGGCAAGAATCAGCATCAACAGTGGCCCCTTTGTACAGATTCAAAGTCTGAGCACCTCGGGTTCGAATGGAACATGGCTGGTCGCAGAAATGGATTTAAGTGGATATGCCGGTAGTACCGTTGCCCTTCAATGGAATTTCAATACCGTGGATGGTATTGCCAATAGTTTCCTCGGATTACAGATTGACAGTGTGGTCGTTTCCTATTCGGATGATTGCCCGGCCGATATCGTCACCACCAACCTGCCAGGCGTGTGCGGAAACAACGTCGCCTGGATAGCTCCCGTGGCCAGCGATAATTGCGCCGTGGTCATTACCAGCAACAAGAATCCCGGCGACTTCTTCCCGATCGGGACCACGGTGGTGACCTACACGGCTACCGACGGTTGTGGTAATGTGCGCACCTGCAGCTTCAATGTGATCGTAAATCAGTCCGGGCCTCCGATTCTCACCCTCAGCGGTACCGCCAATACAATTTGTGCAGGAAGTAGCAATGGCGGCGTTAACCTTACCGTAACCGGCGGGGCCGCGCCCTACACCTATGCCTGGTCAAACGGGGCGACCACCCAGGATTTATCAGGAGTTGGCGCCGGCAACTATACCGTCACCGTGACGGAAGCCAACGGCTGTTCGGCCATTTACAATGCAAGCATCAACGCCATCAGCCCGAATGTAAACCAACCTGCCGGTCAGGTGGTATGTGAAAATACGGCTACTACGGCCGTTAGCTTCAGCGGATCCATTCCCGGAACAAGCTTCAGCTGGTCCAACAACGAAACCGGAATCGGTCTTGCGGCCGCCGGCACAGGAAATATTTCATCCTTCATTGCGCAGAATCCGGGGTCCATACCACTCACGGCCACCATTACCGTTACGCCTTCAACACCAATCGTTCCCGAACTGCTGTATTATAAATTCAACGGTTCAGGACCAGCGGTGCCCAACCTGGCCAGCAGCCCTCCCGGAGGTGCGGCCAGCCTGATGGGTGGACTCACACAGGGTGGAAGCGGAATCTGCAACGGAACACTGATCGGAACAGGCATTGCTTCGAATCTGGATTACCTGAATACTGGCTGGGCTCCCAATCTGCCCGCTGGTAATTCATGGACCATTTCCTTCAAAACCTCCAACATCAACGGACCTGCATCAACCCTGAATTATATATTCGGTGATCCCTCGGCCGGATCGCTGCGTTGTTTCACGAACGGAGTGGCAGGAACCGGGAACTGGATTTTACGCGGACCATTCAATGATGTGCTGGTACCGGGTGCGGCGAGTATTGCACCGCATACCATCACCTTTGTTTACGATCAGTCCGCGGGAAACATCAAAGCTTATGTGGATGGTATCCTGATCAATACGGTGATTCAGTCAACCGCCATCAGCCTGGTTGGCAGCGGACCCTTTAAAGTGGGTGGTTACAGCAGTAATGTTGGATTGCCTGCCGGTGGCTTGATGGATGAATTCATGTTGTTTAGCCGCGCTCTGAATCCTGCAGAGGTACAAAGCCTGGCTGCCGGTTGTGATGCGCTGAACTGTACAGGCAGCCCAACAAGTTTTACCATTACCGTGAATCCTCTGACCAACTATTATACAGATGGCGACGGGGATGGATTTGGAGCCGGGGCAGCCACCTCCGCTTGCACGGCACCTCCCGGTACGGTAAGTAACAACACAGACTGTAACGATGCCAACTTCGCCGTGAATCCAAATGCGACGGAGGTTTGCAATGGCATTGACGATGATTGCGACGGACTCACGGACGAAGGCTGTACCTCGGGAGCAAGCTTTAACCTCACGGCATTGATAGAGGGTTATTACATCGGGGGAGGAAATATGCAATCGGTACTCCTCAATGCAGGAGTCAGTGCCAATCCTACCCTGTGTGATACCATCGTTGTGCAATTGCGCGATCCGCTCAGTCCCTCCACCGTGGTTGCTTCCGACAAGGTCGTGATGGGTGTAAACGGACAGGCCACCTTCAGTTTCCCTGCATCGGTGGTGGGCAACAGTTATTACATAGCCGTGCTGCACCGCAATGCCATTCAGACCTGGAGTGCCTTGCCGGTCACCTTTACCTTGACCACGAGCTATAATTTCACCACTTCACCGGCACAGGCATACGGAGCAAACATGATTGCCGTCTCTCCGGGAATTTATGCTTTCTACAGCGGTGATCTTTCGCCGCAGGATGAAGTGGTGGATATCCTGGATCAGTCGGTCATGGACAACGATATCTTTAATTTCTTAAGCGGATATGTGGTTACGGATCTGACAGGAGATGGAATTGTTGATATCATTGACCAGTCGATCATTGATAACAACATCTTTAATTTTATAGGTTCGATTCATCCCTGATCAAATCAAAATAAGAAAGCCGGGAGCAAATGTTCCCGGCTTTCTTCATTAAGGTCCGGGGTATTTTATAGGTTCGCAGAAAAATTCCTTAATTTCAGGCTTGATTATGGGTGTCCTGAAAAATCATCTGAAGCTTTTATTGACGTGCAGCGCCTTTGCAATTCTTCAAGAGGCTAATGCTCAGTATTTTATGATTTCGCAGATCTACCCCTCCAATGCAACAGGTGAAGCGGTCTATTCGATCAGCATCCGCAATTCCGCCAACGACAGCATCATGGTTTTGCATACCCAGGAAGCTTCACTCCCTCCGTTCATCAACCGCTATAAATGGGAGAATGGGGGAGAGAAGGAAATTAAAGCGACATTGTATTTCGGTAAAAGCAATAACCCCTTTTTACCCGAACGGTACCGCGCCACGAAAACACTGCCACCCAACGGTGAAATGGAATTGTATTTTACCATGCCTGCGAATTTCAATAGCTACAGAAAGCAACTGATCATTTACTACTCCATGCTGGAGGATAAATTTTATTCTGATTTTCATAAACTGGAAACCACCGGTACCAATTCCTCTTTAAAAAAATGCAAGGCCCTGAAGGAAAAACATGGGGTGGTACACAACCGGAAAGTGATTTTTTAAGTCCCCACGGAAATTGAAAATCAGGATGAAGTTTAGCGTCAGGATCCGGAAAATCAATACATTGGCCTTAGCTTCAAAGGACCGTCAATTTTGTTTTGTCAAAGAATAATATTCTGCTATCTTTGCCGTCCCGTAAAAGGGAATGGTTCCATAGCTTAACTGAATAGAGCATCTGACTACGGATCAGAAGGTTGGGGGTTTGAATCCCTCTGGGACCACAAGTTCATTTCAATTAAAAGCCTCCTTATAGGGGGCTTTTATCATTTAAAACGAACCGAAAATTTATTCTACACGGATGTACCGTAAAGTGTGGTTTATTCCCGGGAAAGGGGAATGGAAGTCTTTTCCAGCGACGAATTAAGAATACCTGTTTTGCGTAACGTACAAAAGGTAATTTATGGATTCGAAAAACCGCTGTGATTATTTTTTCTCGGTTCCACCGGCAGTTCCCGGCTTGGCAATCGATTCCCGCATCGCGGTATCGGCCTGTACATTCTGCAGCTTGTAATAATCCATGACGCCCAGGTTGCCGGCGCGGAAAGCTTCGGCCATGGCAAGCGGAATCTGGGCCTCGGCTTCGATTACCTTGGCTCTGGCTTCCTGTGCCTTGGCACGCATCTCCTGTTCAAATGCAACCGCCATCGCTCTCCTTTCTTCTGCTTTGGCCTGTGCCACTTTCAGATCGGCCGACGCCTGTTCGGTCTGAAGTTTAGCGCCAATATTCTCACCTACATCAATGTCCGCAATGTCAATCGAAAGAATTTCGAAGGCCGTTCCGGCATCGAGTCCCTTGCTCAGGACCACCTTTGAAATCTGATCGGGATTCTCCAAAACCGTCTTATGATCAAAGGCGGAGCCGATGGTAGTGACAATGCCCTCTCCCACACGGGCCAGGATGGTTTCTTCGCCCGCTCCGCCCACCAGCTGGTTGATATTGGTTCTCACGGTAACGCGTGCCCGCACAATGAGCTGTATACCGTTTTTAGCCACCGCTGATACGGGAGGGGTATCGATGACACGCGGATTGACCGACAGTTGAACCGCGTCGGCCACATCGCGGCCTGCGAGATCAATGGCCGTGGCCATTTTAAAGGTAAGGGGGATATTAGCCTTGTCAGCAGAAATCAATGCCTTAATTACATTGTTCACATTCCCTCCGGCCAGAAAATGGGTCTCAATTTCATTGGTGGTGACGCTGAGCCCCGCTTTGGTACTGGTGATCATGGCATTCACCACAATACTGGGAGGTACTTTCCGGAGTCGCATCAGAATCAGGTTCATGATACTGATTTTTACATTGCTGAATACCGCAGTGATCCAGAGGTTAACCGGTACGAAATACAGAAAGAGCAGAATGAAAACCAGCGCTCCCGCAATGATCAGAATGATAAATGGTAACTGCATGTCGATAAATTGATTTTAGACGAATTTAAGCGAAATTTGAATGGCACGTAAAATTAAAGGCCCGGCTTTACAATTAACTTGTTGCCATCGACCCGGATTACCGTAACCGGATAATTGGGTGGAACCATTTCCCCCTCGGTGCTGGCCTCAAAACGCTGACCGTTCACCTTGACCGTTCCCATCGGTCGCAAACTGGATACCGCAGCGCCCCGGTCGCCTTCTTTTACCGTTTCGGGATCGATTTCATTCATACGACCTTTTAACTGATCCTGCAGGCTAAATCGCTTCCAGAATCCGGTACGGAGTGCCGACCAAACCGACAGGGCCGTTAAAAAAAAACTTAACAGTGTAACGAGCATGCCGGTTCCCGAACCATACACCTGCCAGGTCCAGCCTATACCCATGATGACAAATGCTGCGCCCAGGAGCCCCACCACGAAGCCGGGTACCACCAGAATCTCCAGCACAATGAGCAGGATTCCGAATAAAATGAGGACCGAAATAAAGAAGATAGACATCAACCGGATGGAGTAGGAAGGAGCGAAAAAAATCTCCAGGTTATTTCTTTTTGTAGTACTTCAGCGCTTCAGGCATGTATTTGTTCAATTCCCGGATTCTGGTCTCATCGCTGGGATGCGTACTCAGAATTTCCGGAACTTTTGCACCGCCCTTGGCAGACATGCGTTGCCAGAACTTCGGAGCTTCACGCGGGTCATATCCGGCCATCGCAGCGAATATCAAACCCAGTTTATCGGCCTCGGTTTCATGCAGGCGGGAGTAGGGCAGCATGACGGCTACATTGGCGCCAACACCATACGCCGTCTGGAAAATGGCCTGGGTTTCCGCGCTTTTCTTTTGCAATGCCACTCCAAGCGCCACACCGCCAAATTGCGCCATCATTTGCTGGCTCATTCTTTCATTGCCGTGCCGTGCCACCGCATGGGCAATTTCATGTCCCATCACAATGGCCAGTGCGGTTTCATTCTGCGTCACATCTAACAATCCTGAATAGACGACCACTTTGCCGCCGGGCATGCACCAGGCATTTACCATTTTATCGTTCACCAGGTTAAACTCCCATTTATATCCCTGCAACCTGCTGCTGAGTTTATGCTGCGACATGTACTTCACCACAGCTTGCTGGATATTATTTCCGACCTGCTTCACCATGATGCTGTTCTGGTCCGCAGTAGGCACAGCGGGGTTTTGCTTCAGGAACGACTGATACTCCGTCAGGCTGAGTGAAATCAGTTCGCTTTCGGGAATCAGACTCACCTGTTTCCGGTTGGTAATCGGAACTTTGGAACAGGCAATCAATCCTGCTATCAGCAGAACCAGACCTGCAAGAGGGAGTTTATGGTTTTTCACAGTCTGTTATTCTATCGTGGCGCTCAGCCCACGGTCAAGCAAAGCTTCACACATTGGACGAAGTCGTGCAAAATTACCTTCTTTCACGGAACATTTTCCGTTATGGTGCACAATAAGTGAACATTGTTCCGCCTGATCACGGTCATGATTGCAAATGGAAATCAGGCTTTCAATGACCCAGTCAAAGGTATTCACTTCGTCATTGTAAAGAACTAAATGACTGTCTTTACGAACTTCCTCTTCCAGGAGCAGTTCGTCCTGTTCAAATGGTTTGAACGTATTTCCCATGTCTTTTTTATCAATACTCAAAGGTAAATAGTTCATTCCTTTTCTGGCTGTTTTTTTCATTAACAAAAGGATATAAAACGAAAAGCAGCACTGTACGCACAGTGCTGCTTTTCGTTTTATATTACTGATAATTAGTTATTTACATTGCCTTTCCCGGTAAGATTAATGGCTTCCTGAAGTTTCATGGGCTTATTGTTGCGGAAAGCCACCACAAAAGCATCGCTGAAGCCTGCCTGTTTCAAGGTTTCACGCAGGTTTTTCGCGGATTTATACTGAACCTCACCACCCATAAAGAATCGCAACCAGGTGAGATCATCGTAACTGCTCAGCATGGATTTATCGGTTTTCTTTTCCAGACGTTGCAGTACCACTTCACGGTTGTGTTTGCGGAATGCCCCAATCTGTACTTTAAAAACAATACCCTGAAGGTTTACCGACATTTCACTGTTATGGATACCCGTATTGTCGGGATTCATGCTGTTCATGTCAAGGGGGCCGGTAGGATTATTTTTCCGCGCCTCTGCGATCATCTCCGGAGTGTAACCGCTCACCTTCATGGCAGCGATTTCAGCTTCTGAGAACTTCACGCCGGTCGTGCTGGTTTCTTCTTCGTCGGTATTGGCCATCAGGGTTTCGTCGATCAAGCCTGACTCCGTCAGTCTCCGGTTGGCAATGGCCATGTCCTCCATTCCATTGACACTACGACTCAGGAAAATATCCTGTACGTAAATCCGGTCGCTGAACTCTCCAAACCTGATTTCTTCCGTATGCGGATTAAAGCCGTCGGCTTCAATGCGGAAGGCATAGGTACCCGGTCCGGGTAACTCGATGGCATAGGCTCCGTTGATGGAGTCGGTCATGACATCCGATACGATGTTCTGCTCACCGTCGCGGGTGACCACGAGGTGTATTTTCTTAAGGCCGGGCTGGCCTACACAATTGAATTTTCCATTGATGGCGATCGGAAGTTCTTCCGTATTGGAGTAGGGGACCTTGTACACGGTAAAGGTTCCGGGAGCCGTTTCACGCTGACTGGTGAAATATGCGGTTTGTTCCTGGGTAGAGGCTACAAAACAAAAATCATCGTCGGGCGAGTTGTACGGACTCCCCATGTTTTCAGGCTTTGTCCAGGTTTTGCTCACGGTATTGTAATAGGTTTTGAAAATATCGAAACCACCGGTCGAGGAATGTCCGCGTGAGCTGAAATACAGGATACGACCATCGGAGTTGCAGGTGGGGAAAAGTTCATCCTGGGGTCCGTTTACCATCCGGTCAATGGCCACCGGTGCTGTCCAGTTTCCGTCAATATCCTTTTCAACCCGGAAAATATCGCGACTGTTGGTTTCCGGATTCAGGGAGCTATAATACATGACACGACCGTTGGCACTCAGAAAAATCGTAGGCCGCTCTTCCTTTTCGGATTTGGAAGCCTGAATCATTTCATCCGGCATACTCAGCAATTTTCCGTTCGGATTGTTGAAGGCGTATTTATTGTAAAAATCATAGGCGGCACTTTCTGTTCGTTCACTGATGGCGGCGAGTTTGGTGGTATCCAGAAACTGTTTGGCATGGTTACACATCTCCATCAGTTGCGGAGTACCCCAGCGTGGAGCATTGCGGGCGCCTATGATGCCGTTAAACTCAACAAACGAACGCATGGCTTCATCAAAACGGTAGGTGTAATGAAGGGCGCGGCCGATGTAATAATAAATATCTTCAGGTGTTTTCGGATTCTGCAATGCCATTTCAAGGTAAGGCAGGCACTGTCTTTTATCTTTTCCGGTAATCAGCAGGCAAATACCGTAATAGTAATTGTACTTGAAATTTTTTGGATTGCTGCTGACTAATTGCGCATAAAGCGGGGAGGCTTTATCATATTGCTTGGCCAGAAAAAGTTTTTCCGCAGCTCTGGCGCGCGCATGTTCAGAAACTCCACCGGCCTTGATGACACCTGATGAAATAAAGAAGGCCGATAAAATCAGCACAACCCTAACGATCTTATTTTTCATATTCCGCATTGGTTTTAACGCCCCCTCTATACGCCTCAAACCATTCAGCGGTTACATACAGGTAAAATCCCGCCTGTTTTTTTCACAGAAAAACTGCTTAAATCTTACAAAAAGACTTAGACCAATGGACCGTAAAATTTACAATAAAATTGTTGGAAATCAGAATGATAGCATGATCACACCAAGGCCCGCAAGCTAAAAACCTTACCGATTCAGCCCATTTTACGGCGCTGCAGAAAACCTACTTTGCCCTCTTCACCACGCAAAAGCCGTTCAATATTTTTCTGGTGCGTAATCAATACCAGGACACAAACAAAAATGGCAAAGATGTTTAATCCCTGAACGGTTTCATGGTAAATAAACATGATGGAAATAGGAAAGGTGAGTGCCGCCATCATGGAACTGAGAGACACATATTGACTCAGCATCAGGGTCACCATAAACACCCCGATGCAAATCAAGGCGGCGCCGATATGAACCGCGCATAAAATACCCAGTAGCGTTGCCACTCCCTTGCCACCCCTGAAACCAGCAAAAAGCGGAAAAATATGCCCCATCAAAGCTGCCAGGCCGAGTGATAATTCCAGATTAATAAACTGCTGGGAATCCGGCAAGTACTTCACACCCAACCATACCAACTTAACGGCTAAAAAACCTTTCAGTATATCCAGGATGAGTACCGGTAAACCGGCCTTTTTTCCCAAAACACGAAAGGTATTGGTGGCCCCGGCATTCCCGCTGCCGTAATCACGTACGTCAATTCCATAGAGCATTTTACCGATCCAGACGGCCGATGGAATGGATCCCATCATGTAGGCCAGCAGGACCAGGCTGAGGTTGGTAAAACTGATCATACGTTGCCAAATATATTAATTAATGCCGTTCAGGGTCTTTTACCGTTTCAAATGAACGCCAAAAGCCCTTGTAAGGTATTTGTTTTCAGATTATTGGTTAAATACAGGGCAGTCGCGTGTCCACCTTGATGAGTAACCTTTTTCCTGATTACTGGCCCAGGAAGCGCTTTACAAACTCGGCTTTTTTCCGGTCGGTACTTAGCATGAATTCATAAGCCGGCGTATCACCCTTGGATTCAGCAACCCGCTTTTCAGGTTTCATGTTATTGATGGCATCGTTGAACTTGCTGTCGGACGAAATGGACTGCATGATACCTCTCGAATAATTGAAATACCACCAGGTGGCGTTATCCGACTCCAGATACAGATTAAAGACTTCACTTCCTCTCTTGCGCTGGATCTCAAAGTAGCCTTTTACTTGCCGGTTGATGCTTTCCTTGCCGATGAATCCGATGCCGATGGGCCCGCTCGATCTGTACGCCTGGCTCTCTTTATCCCAGTAGAGTTTTAAATCGCTCAGGAAGATCGTTTGCTGCAATTCCTGTGGCAGTCGCTTTGGAGCACCGTATAAGCTGTATTCTGAAATCATTTTGTCGGTCTTTTCTATGCCAACAATTTCCTTCATCCCGCGTACCCAGGTAGTACGGGTATCATCGCTTGGCTTTAAGGTGGGATTGCCAGTGATCAACTCCGTCATGCTTTTCATGGCATCGTTGTTAAACATGAAATCTAATCCGACTAAAAGATCAAAAGTGGTGGAGTCGTTGTTGGTGTTGTTGGTGACATTCCCTACCACCATCATTTTAAACTGACCGAAATTGGTGGCCAGATTCATTTTACCCTCACCGTAAACGGTGCAATTGGCATCATTCAGCTGAACCAGGTTACCCGGTGCATCCGGCGATTTGATTTTATCGGGATTGGTTACTTTATATACCTTGGCTTTGGGATCGTAGGACAATACACCATTGGCGGTAATCAGGTCAGCGTCCGCACCTCTCTTCTTGGGTGAGAGGAAAGAAGAATAAAAACCAGTGCTGTCGGAGGAGAGGGATATGGCTACAGCGAGTTTTTCATAATTCTCATTTTTCGGCTCTGTGATGGGAATGTTCACCCCGTTCGGGTCGATATCACTCTTAAAACTGAACCAGTTGGCCGGCAGTTTTTCAGCGCACTGATGATTAACCCTCGCAAATCCTTCGAAGTTTAACAGAGGATTGGCCGCCATGATGTTTACGCCTCCCTTGTACTGGATATTCGTGCTCAGCAGGAAGTTGCTTGAATCGGCAATCACCCCGTTGGCATAGGTCTGAAGCGAGGTGTCGATGGCAATTCTTTGCAACTGTATCAAATGCTTCACCTTTGCCTGATCGGTGTAGGCGTATTTTCCGGTGGCCGTGTAGCTCTTTCTGCCCAGTACATTGACCGTAGCATCGCTGATCATATGATACCTGGTACTGGTGTTGGCCACTATTTTCGCCTCTTGCAACGGACGCATCACCGCATTTCTTTCGATCACGATGGTGGAACTGTCGTTCGGCTGGATGGAGGCGTCGGCAACAAGAATCTCTTTTACCTTCCGGGCTTTGATCAGGTAATCGATCAGGCTGTATCGTGCCAGCCCGGCGTTCCAGCGGAGCGAATCCTGAAACGGATTGATGGAGACAAAATCGGATCCTTCGATATTGAGCTTCGTATTGTCCTTGTAGTCTTCCCCGAATTCAACTTCCTGCTTGTCGATGAACCATTTGAACTGGGCAATGTAGCAGATGTACTGGTTAAGCGGGAAACTCACGAAGGAGCCCTTCCCGTTTGAAATAAAATCACCGAAACGTTTCACCAGGTCGATGCGTGATTTCACGTTTCGCGTCTGGATGGCCAGTACGCTGGCATCGTCTGACTTGAGTTTAAAGTCAGACGTATCAGCACCATAGGCATCCTGCTTGAACCAGAAATCTTTGGAATACAACTCAGATTCCAAAAAATAGGAATCTCCGTTACCGCCCAGTCCTTTGGCAGCCAGCACCAGGTTGCCATCCACACTAACGGTTTTATCGTAAACCTCCAGGTTGCTGCTTTGTTTAAACACATACATTTTGTCTTCGCGGGGACGCCAGTTGATATAGGTATCGGAACCATTGGCCTGTGGAAATCCTACACCGGCAATCGTTTCTTTCCGCAGCTCCCACTGCGCCTTGCCGAGATTCGTGGAGTCCGGGAAAAAGAGAATATCCTTCGACTCCGACAAGGAACTGAGGTATTCTACTTTTCCATCGCCTTTCAGTCCCGCATAGCTCAGGTCGATATGGTTGAAATACCTGCCTTTTCCTCCATACATGGCATATCCCTCAGGCGGACTCTCCCGTTCAAATCCAAAGGAATAATCAGGCCGGATAATGGCGGTTTCGGCAATGGTGGGGAAGATCCCGGCCGACTCGAAATTCCCCTGAAACTTCAGACCTCCTGCCGAAAAATTATCCAGTGAATCAATCGTAAAGGGATCCATCTTGAAATAGAACTTGTCACGGGAGTACACTCCGTTATAAATGGAGGGATGGTCATAGTAAACAAAGGCTTCCTTGTCGCTGACAAAAACAGGGTAGGGGGGATAACTCTTCCTGCTTGATTTGTTGCTGAGGCTGTCAATAAAAATTTTCCCGGTAACATTCTGAAGGGTACTCTTGAGGGGGATGAGTTTGGGATTTCCATTCTCATCAAATTCCGTGTCGGAAACCACCTTCAACCGGATGGAATCGACATTGGCCAGGTCGATTCTGAACTGATCGTACAGAAACTTGAACTTTTTGCCATAGAAATCACTGCGCCCGGCATGCACCCTCCCGTTGAACTCAAAGTCACGGTTTTTCAGCAGACGCATTTCCTGGTTGACCGGAGCAATCCATACTTGCTGTGAATCACTGAGTAAAATCCGTCCTACTCCCTGCAGATCCATTTCAAAATTCATCAGGTTGAGCTTGGCGTTGGGGATCGCCGAAATCACCGACTCGATCTCAATTTTATCGTAATCGGTTTTATTGCTTCGGGCAGCCAGGTAGTAATACAATTTGTCGTTGATGGTGGCCACATCCTCTTCAAAATCATAACTGACAAAACCCTTGTTGGCCAGAAAAATAATCAGTGAGCGCGCCTGCTGATCACTGACCCGCATGTACTTCGCCAGTTCCACAGGATAAATGTAACGGCTGGTTTTTTCCGCATACTGCTTCAAGGTAAACAATGGACTGACATCTGAAATGCCCTGTATTTTCTGAAAGCGTTCATCGGTATACAGGTTGTTCGATTCCAGCACCATTTTACTTTCTCCCTGTCCGCTGAGCATTTTTAACTCCATCAAAGGATTGTCAATTTTCCAGTAAATGGCATCTACATACATGTCCATCTGGTGGAAAGAATTGAAAAAGGGCATGGTGATACCCGAATTGGATGAACGGATAAGACTCAGCTCACGATCCTTGCTGATGTATTTCATTTCAAGGGAAGGATGGTACAGGGAATCCTTATCAAAATAGCAAACGAAGGAGGCATTGTCGGAACTGATCCGGTCGGGTTTTACCACGAAACTCCTCGATGAAACCACCAGAAATGCTTTCTTGTCGCGTTTAAAAGTGAGGGTGGCCTTTTGTTCTTTGGTACCGGCGCCTATCATTTTATTACCCTGCTGGGCAAAGCCCCCCAGGTAATCCGCATCCTTAACAATCTCCTTGATGCCCAGCTTTAAATCGTAGGACATGAAGCGAGGATAGCTGGCATTCTCGGGATTCACATTGGCCAGGATCTTATCCACCACTTTCCCCCTGAGCGGTTCTTTGAAGAGCTGTTTGTTGTAAAATACGGCGCTGTCGGTACC
Organism: Bacteroidia bacterium; assembly: GCA_016788185.1. GTDB lineage: Bacteria > Bacteroidota > Bacteroidia > AKYH767-A > OLB10 > JAJTFW01. Next base: position 79,725 of record JAEUTF010000128.1, read on the forward strand.
CCATTCCGAACTGGTCAGGTCAACCGTGGTGGTGAGAAGATCGGCATACACCACCGCCGGATTCAGGCCGGCCCGGGTCCAGTACAATTTACCCCCGGTACCAACAAAGGTTTTACTGAGTGGATAATAATACCCTTTTATACCGCTGATGATGCTGCTGTCATTCTTGGCATAACAACTGAGATCCATCGATGGAAAACTGATCCGCGGCACTGTATCAAATTCAAAGAGGTAATTACCGGTACTGGCAACCCATTTTGTTGAACCTGACTCGTACAAAACGTTAGCCACAAAGAGTCCGGCCACATTCTCGATGTAATCGCTGTAACGCTTTGATGATCCCGTAAGCATCTTTTCCAAACTGTTGTGCCAGTTCAAAAACACCTGGTTATCGCGCCCTGAACGGATAAACGCCATCAGGGCGGCCACATAATTGCTGAAGTCTGGATAGGGCTTCATCCGTTTCTTCAGCATGTTATTGGCGGTAGTGATCACGGTCCTTTGCTGCTCACCGTTAAACCGTGGCTCTTTCAACCAAACCTCCTCAAAGGCGTCCATCACTTTTTCCGTCTCTTTCTTGTTGGTGAGCTCCATATAGCCTTTCAACTCCTTGAAAAATACGGCCGGGTCATTGCTGAATGATTTTGGGGCCTGCCCCTGACACTCAGCGAGTGTGAGAAACAGGAATAGAGCCAACAGGATATTTTTAATACATGGCATGCACATCGCTTACATCATTTAACGGAACCCGGAGGCCCCTGGTATAATTTTGATCAGAATTACAGCGCAACGATGGTTTCAGTACAGCGGTATTTGCCGTCCATGGTCCGAGTCATCACAACATCGCAGCATTTTTAATATTTAAAACGGGCACAGCACCAGTCTTTATTCACCGTATAGCCGCTAAAGACCAGTCCAAGTGATTCAGCCTTTTTCCGGACGAGAGGAAGATCCTGCAGGTAATAGCCGCTGGTGAGCAGTTCAGCCCCGGGGCGAAGGCAATGCACATAGCTTTCGAGGTCGTTCAGGATAATATTCCTGTTGATATTCGCAATGAATACATCACAGGACTTATCCTTCAGGGAAGAGGAGTCCCCTTCCAGCACCAGGGTATGTTGAATTTGATTTTTAATCAGGTTATCCCGTGTGTTTTCAACGGCATTCGGATCATTGTCAATAGCAAGGGCCGACTGCGCACCCAGCTTCATGGCCAGAATACAGAGGATGCCTGTCCCACAGCCCATATCAATGACTTTTTTGTTTTTAAAGTCCATGTCCAGCATCATTTCCATTACCTGGGACGTAGTGGGATGATGCCCGGTGCCAAATGCCATTTTGGGTTGGATGAGAATCTCAAGTGGAAACCCGGGGTTAGGAGGATGAAATTCCGCTCTGACATAGATTTTACCGCCAATTATTTCGGGTTGATACTGCTTCTCCCATTCTTCGTTCCAGTTTTTCCAGGGGATGATTTCTTCCCTCGATTCCA
>JAEUTF010000140.1 GCA_016788185.1 Bacteroidia bacterium
TGAAACCCCCATCCAGTTCCCGTTTCCGGTTTCCACATACTCGGCGATATCCTTCACCACATCAATCACGCGTTTATCCTCCGGCAACTGTATACCCTGCTGAGAGTAATAGCCAAACACCACCGTTTCGCCCTTCTTCACCCTTCCCTGGTCGGGTTTAGTCAACTCCATAATGATGTTCAGAAGGGTGGATTTGCCGGCGCCATTTCTTCCGATCAGACCGATCTTTTCACCGCGCTTGAAAGTGTATGAAAAGTCTTTCAGCAATACATGATCATCATAGGACTTACAGATATTTTCCAGCTCCAGTATTTTACTTCCCAGGCGGTTCATCTGCATGGTAATCTGCATCTTTTCATCGCTGCGCTTCGACCTGGCTTCTTCTTCTACTTCATAAAAGGAATCCTGACGCGCTTTCGACTTGGTGGTACGGGCCTTGGGCTGCCGGCGCATCCATTCCAGCTCACGCCGGTAAAGGTTACGCGCTTTATCGATGCTGGCCCGCTCCTGGGTTTCGCGTTCGTCTTTTTTCTCGATGTAATACGCGTAATTCCCGTTGTAGGTATAAATACGGTTGTTCTCGAGTTCAACGATCACGTTGCAAACATTGTCAAGAAAATACCGGTCGTGCGAGATCAGCAGCAAGGAGCGGTTGACCCTTTTCAGGTACTGCTCGAGCCACTCGATCATGTCCAGGTCGAGGTGATTGGTAGGCTCATCCAGCAGCAGCAAATCCAGGTCGTCGATCAGGAGCCTGGCCAGCGCAATTCTCTTTTTCTGCCCTCCCGACATCTGACGGGTTGGCTTTTCCAGATCGTGGATGCCCAGCTTGCCGAGCACTTCCGCTGCACGGGCTTCGTAGTCCCAGCCGTTCAGCGAATCGATTTTATCCATGAGCACCTGCAATTCGCCCTGGTCAATTTCACCGCCTTTGTCCAGCAATCGTTCGTATTCACCAATGGCATGTAAAACGGGATGGCCCGGTTCGAAAATGCAATCCATTACCGTCGCATCGGGATGAAAAAACGGATCCTGATCCAGGTAACCAATGCGCAAATCGCTACGAAAGGAAACCCTTCCTTCATCCGGGACTTCCTTTCCGGCAATGATGCGCATCAGGGTGGTCTTGCCGCTGCCATTGGCCGCGATCAGGGCCATCTTCTGCCCCTCTCCCAGGGAAATATCAATTTTACTAAATAATGGCTTCTCGTTAAAGGCCTTGGAAATACCCTCGGCCGTAAAGATATTCATGGTGCAAAGGTACGCTTTCTCAGGGTACCTGCTGATCGTTCGGCTGTACCGGTTCAGCCGGATGCCCAGCCGATCATGCAGGCCGGAATGCAGGCTGTCAAACACCCTGAAATCTCTCCTGAAGGATTCTTCGTTTATCTTTAACACATGGAAATCAAAGCTGCTGTGAAAGCCGATATTCCCCTGATTCACACGCTGGCGGAAAAAATCTGGAAACTGCATTATCCCGGTATCATCACCATGGAGCAGATTGAATACATGCTTGAAAAAATGTATTCGCCCCAAGCGCTGGAAGCGCAGATGACCGAAGGCCACTGTTTTTACATCCTGTACCACCATGATCAGGCCTGCGGCTACCTTTCCTTCAGCAAGAAGGGGCCCGGCGAATACTTCCTGCACAAGTTTTACATCGACACCACACGGCACCGCAAAGGCATGGGCAGCTTTTTCTTTGACCAGGTATTTAAAAGCATTCCGGACCTGCAAAGTGTACGTCTTACGGTCAACCGCAGCAATTACAAGGCCATCAATTTTTATTTCAAAACCGGCTTCACGATAGAAGAGGTGAAAGATTTCGACATCGGAAATGGTTACCAGATGAATGATTTTGTGATGGTAAAGCAAATCGTCAAAGACCAACACCACTGATGCAACACTTGCGGTAATCCGAATCCGGGCACTCCGGCAATACTGCGTTTTGATTATCTTTGCTTTACGATGCCAGGCAATTCATTCGGTCAACTCTTTCGGATCACCACTTTCGGAGAATCACACGGTGCGGGCATTGGTGTCGTTATAGACGGATGCCCGGCAGGGCTTGAAATCGATACCGAAGCCGTACAACAGGAATTAAACCGGCGGCGTCCGGGACAGAGTGAAATCACCTCCCCCCGCAATGAAAAAGACGAAGTTGAATTCCTGAGTGGTCTTTTTGAAGGGAAGAGTACCGGCGCCCCTCTTGCTATGTTCATCCGAAACCAGGATCAGCGGCCCGGCGATTACAGACATTTACAGGAAGGCTGGCGTCCGGGCCATGCGGACTTCACCTACGATCAAAAGTACGGCTTCCGGGACCACCGGGGAGGAGGTCGTTCCTCCGCCCGTGAAACGGCTGCGCGTGTGATGGCCGGAGCGGTGGCCAAACAATTGCTGGCCAAACAGCACATACACATTGCGGCTTATGTCAGCAGTGTGGCCGATATTCACGTACAGGCTCCCTACACCTCGCTTGATTTGAGTACAACGGAGTCAACCATGGTGCGCTGTCCGGAAGCGGATACGGCCGCCAGGATGATACAACTCATTGAAAAAGTACGGGATGAAGGAGATACCGTTGGCGGCATCATTACCTGTGTCGCTTTCGGCGCACCTGCGGGTTTGGGAGAGCCGGTCTTTCACAAGTTGCAGGCCGACCTCGCCGGCGCCATGCTGAGCATCAATGCCGCGAAAGGATTTGAAATCGGCAGCGGTTTTAAAGGGACGGAAATGCGGGGCAGTCAACATAACGATCAGTTTGCCGCTGAAGTGGACCCGGCGGGACATCCCCGCTTCCGTACACTGACCAATCACAGCGGGGGCATACAAGGCGGAATCAGCAACGGTGCAGACATCGTATTCAGGGTTGCCTTCAAACCGGTTTCCACCCTCCTTCAGACTCAGGAAAGTGTTGACAAAGAGGGAAAAACGGTGAATCTGGAAGGCAAGGGCCGCCACGACCCCTGTGTCTTGCCCAGGGCGGTACCAATTGTGGAAGCCATGTGCGCCCTGGTCCTCACCGATCATCTCCTACTGAACCGCAATGCCAGGGTTTAACATAAACCTTGTTCATACTCTTTTGAAAAAGCAGTGCTTCCTTTGTTCTGAAAAGCACAATTTCTGCCGACTTTTGCGTTCGAACCCTGTATAATTCTCTTTGTTCATGCTAAAGAAAATCCTCATCGGCTTCGGCCTGTTTATTGTCCTGATCCTGGCTGCCGCCGTCATCCTGCCCATCGTTTACAAAGACAAAATCGTCACTTTGATCAAAGACGAAGTCAACAAGAACATCCAGGCCAAAGTGGATTTCGGCGACTTCGACCTCACGCTGTTCAGCAGCTTCCCGGACTTCACCATAAAATTGAATGATCTGAGTGTGATCGGGCAAGCGCCTTTTGCCGGCGATACACTCACCGCCATGAAACAATTATCGCTCACGGTCGATATCATGAGTGTCATCGGCGGTGGACAGATCGACATTAAAGCGATCCGGCTGCTTCAACCCAGGGTGAATCTGATTGTGCTGAAAGACGGCCGGGCGAACTGGGACATCGCCAAAGCCGACAGCAGTAAGCCGGCAGCGGCCTCCGAGCCCTCCAAATTTAAGGTAGCGCTAAAATCCTACAGCATCGAAAACGGCACTTTATCCTATGATGATGCTTCCCTTGATTTCAGAATGACCATGAACGAACTGAATCACCAGGGAAAAGGTGATTTTACCCAGGACCTGTTTACCCTCAGCACCACAACCCTGGCCTCCGCCAGCAACCTCTGGTATGGAGGCGTGAAATACCTGCACCAGGCAAAAACCAGTCTGAAGGCAGACCTTGACATGGATATGCCCAACATGAAATTCACCTTCAGGGAAAACGAATTACAGCTGAACGAACTGGTGCTTGGAATGGATGGCTGGCTTTCTATGCCCGGTGAAAACATGGTCATGGACCTGCGTTTTGAAGCCCGGCAGAACACCTTCAGGAATTTCCTGTCGATGGTGCCCGGTGTATACAGGGAAGGATTCAAGGATCTGAAATCGTCCGGCAGCCTTGCCCTGAAAGCATTTGTGAAAGGAACATACAACGAAAAGCAGATGCCGGGCTTTGGCCTTACCCTGAAGGTGTCCAACGGCAGTTTTCAGTACCCCTCCTTGCCGGTGGCGGTAAACAACGTACAACTTGACCTCAACATCAGCAACCCGGACGGTGTGCCGGACCACACCCTGATTGACCTCAACAGGCTGCATGTTGAACTCGGCACCGAACCTTTCGACGCACGTTTTCGTGTACGCACACCTGTGAGCGATGCCGACATCAACGGCACAGTGAAGGGGTCCGTCAATTTTGCCAACATCGGTAAAATCATTCCGCTTGAGCAGGGAACAGTTTTACGCGGACGGATGCAAACCGACCTGAGTATGGCCGGCAGGATGTCGGCCATTGAACAAAAGCGCTACGAAGATTTTAACGCCAACGGCAGCCTTGTTCTGAACGATTTCAATTACAGCAGCAAAGACTACCAGCAGGGTTTTGAACTGAAAGAGTGTCGCCTGAGTTTTAACCCGCAATTTGTGGACATGAGCAATTTTGAAGCAAAAATGGGACAAAGCGATCTCCGGGCGAATGGAAAACTCGACAACCTCCTGCACTATCTGTTCAAGAACGAAACCCTGAAAGGAAGTCTGAACATCATCAGTAACCGGCTTGACCTGGCGGCCTTCAGCAACGGTGGTACTGAAACAACAGCCACTGTGAAGGACACCACGCCCATGTCGCTGATTGAAATCCCTGCCAACATTGACTTCACGACCAACGCCTCCATCGGAACACTTACCTATGACAACGTAAGGCTGGAAAACCTGAGTGGTAAGATGGTCCTTCGTGACCAGTCCCTGAACATGGAAAACCTGAGCTTCACGACGCTGGGAGGTGCCATGAAACTGAGCGGCCTGTATGCAACCCGTGAGCGAAAAAGGGCGGACATTGCACTCAACATGGATATTACCGGATTTGACATTCAGCAAACGGTAAAGACCTTCAATACCGTGAAGAAGATGGCCCCCATCGCTGAAAAAGCGAACGGTCGGTTTTCCTCTGCCTTCAGCATGAATGGATTTCTCGATGAGCACATGCAGCCGGATATGAACTCGCTTACCGGTGGCGGAAAACTTAGTACGGCGGCTGTGACCATCAGTAATTTCGGACCCCTGCTGAAAGTCGCCGAAACCCTGAAACTGGATCAGTTCAGGGAATTGAATGTCAGCAATGTCAACCTCAGTTTCAGTTTTGAAAAAGGACGCGTGGTGGTAAAACCTTTTGATGTCAGCCTTGCGGGTATCCCCACCACCGTGGCCGGAAGTACCGGTTTTGACCAGAGCATCGATTA
>JAEUTF010000192.1 GCA_016788185.1 Bacteroidia bacterium
GCGCAAAAGAATGAACCAGGATAAATAAAACAAGCAGGTATTTCATACCCTGCGAAGATACGATTTTGGGTTCTTATGAATTATAATCTTTTGGTAATAAAGCAGGTACAACAACCGGATACCGGGCTCCCTTCCCCTGGCAGGCCGGTTCGCCCTCCCTCGGGTCCGGAACGTTGATCCGCAGGACATGGCCGCTTCCGTCCAATCAGAAACATCGTCAGGTGCCAAAAACGAATTCGTAGCTTACACACGATTCAGGCCTGGTTGAATTTCGGCAGCCGGTATGTATGAAGATATTTTGATATTTCCCTGCTAATAATTCTTTAAACTGGTTGAGGGAACGTGCAGCCGGTATATATTTACCCTGCCTAAACCAAACCTCCCATCATCATGAAAAACCTGTTTGCAATCATTGGTCTTGCCCTCCTTGTGGCTTCCTGTTCACAGCCCGCTGCTGATCAAAAAAGCGGTAGCGCAGACAGCACTGCGCAGAAAATCGAACGAGGTAAATACATCGTGACCATAGCCGGTTGTAACGATTGTCACTCTCCGAAAATGATGACTGATAAGGGTCCTGTTCCGGATCCGGCGCGCCTCCTGTCCGGTCATCCCGAAAACATGCCGCTTGAACCTTACGACACCAGCACGGCAAAGGGCTGGATGCTGTTCAACATGAACCTTACCGCGATGCACGGTCCCTGGGGCACCTCTTTCACGGCCAACTTAACGCCCGACACGGCTACCGGTCTCGGCAGCTGGACCGAACAACAATTCTTCACCGCCATACGCAAGGGTTGGTACAAGGGTATTGAAGGCGGTCGTATGCTTTTGCCTCCCATGCCCTGGCAGGGCTTTGCGGAAATGACAGACGAGGACCTTCGTTCGGTCTTTGCCTATCTCAAGAGTCTTCCTCCTGTGAAAAACGCCGTTCCCGCTGCGATTCCTCCGGGACAATAAGCCCTGCAGCATTTATTTTTTACAAAAAAGACCGGCCTGAGAAAGCCGGTCTTTTTTTATGAAGCGGGCAGGGTGCTGCCTATTAATCCTCCTTAACCCCGGGTTCGGTTTTACTTCGCACTGATCTCCAGCATGCGTTGCAAGGGCCGCAGCGCTGCATCGAAAAGCGCCGGATCAATGTTGACTTCCGGTTGTTCGTGTTTCATGCAGAGGTATACCTTTTCGAGGGTGTTCAGCTTCATGTGCGGACAATCGTTACAGGCGCAGTTGTTGTTGGGAGGAGCGGGGATAAAGGTTTTGTCAGGCGAGGCCTTGGCCATCTGGTGCAGGATCCCGCTCTCGGTGGCAACGATAAAGCTCTTTGCACTGTTCTCCCGGGTGAAGTTGAGCAGGCCCGTGGTGGAGCCGATGAAGTCGGCCAGCTTCAGCACCGCTTCTTCGCATTCGGGATGTGCAATGAAAAGGGCTTCAGGGTGCTGCGCTTTCAGTTTGGTGATCTTTTCGAGTGAGAAAATTTCATGCACCATGCAGGCGCCGTCCCACAAAACCAGGTTGCGCCCGGTTTTCTTTTGTACCCATGCCCCCAGGTTTTTATCGGGAGCAAAAATGATGGGCGTATCCTTTGCTACACTTTCCACTACCTTGATGGCATTGCTGGAGGTGCAGATGATGTCGCTTTGCGCCTTGATGGCCGCCGTACAGTTGATGTAACTGATCACCACGTGTCCGGGATGCGCCTCGCGAAACTGTCGGAAGGCTTCCGGCGGACAGGAATCGGCCAGCGAGCAGCCGGCCCTGAAATCCGGCATCACCACCTTTCGGCCCGGGTTGAGCAGCTTCGCGGTCTCCGCCATAAAATGAACCCCGGCAAAGACGATCATATCCGCTTTTGTTTTTGCCGCTTCCTGGGCCAGCCCGAGGCTGTCGCCTATGTAATCGGCAATATCCTGGATATCCGAATCCTGGTAATAGTGCGCCAGGATCACGGCGTTTTTACGGGCCTTCAGGTCCTGAATGGCTTCAAAAAGGTCGATGCGTGGATCTACGGCTTCGTGAACATATCCCTGTCGCTGTAATTCTGTTTCGCTTAGTAAGATGGACATGGTGTTTCGGGATTGATTAAAGGTCAAAAGTACGGGGTATAGGCCGAACCCGGACTATGTGCGCCGGAATCAAATCCGAATCAAGGGGTTTTGCCTTCACTTCCTTACGGTTTCATGGTTCGACAGGAATCTCCTTCAAACTTTAGCCCGCCGGATTTGGCAGAAAAGCGCGCCGGTCTTTACAAATCGCTCCTTTTCGGGGAATCCTGTGTAACTTTTTGATATAAATGTTTTATTATGAGTGTTTTATGATTTGCTGGCTTTGGTAACCCTATGAAGAACAAGGCTGTATAAAAGCTAACAAAACCATAGATCAAATGAAAAAGTTAAAATTCTTACACCGTGCCGGGCTCCTGATGCCGGTACTGGCTTGCCTCGCATCCCCTGTCCTTTCCCAAAGCTCCGGCATGGACGTAAAGCAGGTGAGCGTCGGAACCGGAGATAAAAGCGCGTCCGACCTCGTTAAAGATTTCACGGGCTTATCGGTATCCCCCTCCACCCTTCACTTCAACCTGAACCCGGGTAAAAGCAAGACTATGGAGGTGAAGATCAAGAACGACACGAAGAAGAAATACGAATTCCAGGCCAACTTCTCGGATTTTGTGATGGGCACTAACGGCAAGCCTATAGGTCAGCCCAACGGCAGCACCAAATACGGTTTGTCGCAGTGGGCCACCATCAGCCCCGGCTATTTCGAACTGGCGCCCGGCCAGACCCAGAAAATCACGGTCAATGTAAATGTCCCGGAAGGCGCCGAAGCGAATCACGCCGCCTGGACCGTACTGATGCTCGACGAAGTCACCAAGCGTCCTCCGCTGAATGTGAACGGAAACGCCAACACGATTGCCTTGGGTATCACGCCCTCACTGGGTTTCGGCGTCTACATCTATCAGAATCCCCCTGATCACAATCTCGAAAAAATTGAAATCGAAAATTTTGCTTTCAACAACACGGAGCAGCACCGCCAGCTCCGGCTGAGTGCCACCAACAACGGTGACGGCATCGGTTTCTGCACCTCTTACATAGAGCTTACCAACCTCAGTACCGGCGAACAGCAAAAACTCAAAGCGCAGAAATTCACCATCCTTCCCGGATTTGACAGGGTGTTCTTCTACGATATACCCAAAGGCATCACCCCCGGAAAATACTCTGCCGTGGGCGTGATTGACACCAACAATCCCGACCAGGTAACCGCCGCCGAACTGGAGTTCAGCATTCAATAGCTAAAAACGTTCTTACATACATTATTCAAACCAACATTTAATTAAAAAACAAAAAATGAAAAAACAATTCTTGAAAGTTGCAATGCTCTCAGCATGTATGGCCATTGCAGGAACATCCTTTGGACAGTTACAGGATGAGAAAAACGTAACTATGACCATGGATCTTCAGCCCATCCTCCAGCTGGAGATGAGCACACCCGACCAGGTTGATTTCGTGTTCGACAAGCTCGGTGACTACTACGGTGGTATTACCAAGTACGGCGCCACCATCCTCAAGGTAAATTCTACCGTGGCATGGGATCTCTATGCTGTAGGTACTTCCAACGATGGTACGTACTGGGACAAGCAGATGGAATACGGTACCGGTACCGATCCGAACGCTGTGGAAGATTTGCCCCTTCAGCTGCTGGAACTTCACCAGAGCGAGGCCAATGCCGCATTTACTGCCGGTACCGGTTTCAGGAACGACTACAGTTCAGCTTTCGCTGCTGCGCCGTATACCCCCGGTGAAAACAACGTGTATGCCTCCGCCACTCCGTATGTATTGCCCGCGGCTACCGAGAAATACATCCAGGGCCACAACGGTACTGCCGACTTCGCTCCGGGCGGATCGTACCTTACCCAGGGTTCAAGTATGAATTCCATCTATTACTATGTAATCGATTACCGTATCGTTCCGGGTCTGCCCGCTATCTTCCCGACAGCGGCCGACAATGCTACGCCTCCGACTGCTCTTGACCTCGTATCTGCAAACGCTGCAGGTGCATACGCACAGCCTGGTGTTTACACCATGAATGTGAAGTATGTATTGATCGAGAATCAATAAGCCGCTTCCAAAAGGGAGGTCGCCTCAACCACGGCCTCCCTTTCTTACCACGCCAACCAAATCATGAAACCAAACCAGTACCTTTTCATCCCCTTTCTTGGCTGTCTGCTCCTCCTAGCGGGGACCGGCCCGGCTACGGCACAATGCGGCGCACCGCTGACGGCCAATTGCCAGGGCGTTCCCTCCAGTGAGTTAATCCAGTCGAGCAACGGTTCGGTGGATTTCACCTTCGACGACTTTTCGAGGTACCGCTCCGGCATCACCATCGGCGGCGCCACCACCCTTCGCCTGAAAGTGCTGCCAAACAATGCTTCCTGCAAATGGTCCTTGCGCGTCTACATTGAGAACAACCCTGGCGCAGGAACCCCGGTCAACGAATGGGAAAGTATGACCAGCTACGGCAACGGCAGTTCCGCCCCCACCCTCGACCTTTTGTCCATCAAAGTCTATAACGGTTGTGGCACCCCGATCAACAACAATGTTTACCAGAACTTCACACCCGTAAACGGATCCTACATTGACATCATCAACGATGTTAGCCTGGTGCCTGCCGGATCCTGCAATACCAATGTGAACGGCGCCGGCACCTACCTGAGCAATCCTTCCGAATTCACCTTTATGATTGATTACCGAGTGGTTCCCGGATTGACGTTTTCGCCCGGCATGTACCAGCTTAATCTCCACTTCTGCCTCGTAGAACAATCATGATGCCCGGTACTCCATACAACAGGCTGCCGCTGAACAGGAATACGCTTTTCCTGTATGCTGCGTGGATGTGCCTGCTTGTTTTTACAGGGCTTCCGGCAGCTGCACAAACTCAGGCCCTGGCCACCCGCCAGGCGGCTTCGGGCGCAAACCAAAATTTTTCCATCCACCGCGAAGAGGTCTTTTCGGCTTTCGTTACGGAAAACCAGGAGCTGAACAAAAGAGAGCGCTTTGTTTCCAATGCCCTGGTGATTTTCAACAACAAATCAGAAAAAATAAAATTCACGCTCGAACTGGTGGTTCCAAAATCCTGGAAAACCATCGGCAATCCGGAAAAATTGTACGAAGTGGATCCGCACGATTCCATCGCCATCCCGGTGCGGGTGATTCCCGGCATCGGTACCGACGAAGGCAGTTCGGTGAATGTACAGGCCCTGGTGGTCAGCGAAGACCAAATGCTGCTCAGCGACGCGGTTTTCAATGTGCACCGTAAGAAGAACATCCGCTGGACCATCAGCAGCGAAGACGGCCATAAAATATATTTTCCCGTGAACGATTCGGTGGTTCCTTTTAAGATCAATGTAAACAACGAGGGCAATGAAAAAATTGATCTGCTGATTTTTAAAAATCAGCTTGGCAATAAAATATACATTGAAGACGAGGAGTCGCAAAGCAATAAAGGCCATTACCATGAGGTGCTGCTGAACCCGGCCGAAGACACCACCCTCCGCTTCTCCGCCAGCCTGCAGGGTGCCCTGGAGAATACCCGCCGCATCGATATTGAAAATTATTCACCCGCGGTGACCAATGAAGAAATACGCAATACGGTCTTCTTCCAGTCGCAGCTGAGCAACAACCTGGAGGGAAATTTATACTCCGGCCATAAGCGTCTTGACTTCGTCCGTTTGTCTGACAACAAAACGGTTAATCCATACGGGTCCGATATCATCCCGCTCATCGTGGATGCCAATTTTTACAACATCCTGGGCATCCAGCCCATCATGCGCATGGACCTCCGCGGAACCACCGTCTTATCAAACGAAGCCCTGCTCAGCTACCAGACCTTGCTGAACTTTACCTCGTACCGTTACAACAACGAACTGACCAAGGACCTGTTCTACCGGGTAGCCTATGCGCACAAAAAGGGAGAGATCCAGGTAGGTAATATTTCCGGTGGCCTGAGCATGATCCCCATCAGCGGGCGCGGGGTAAGCGGTTCCTATTTCCTTTCACGCTCGCTGCGGGTGGGTGCCTACTATGTCAACAACTCCTTCAGCAGCCAGGCTGGAAACTCGGCGGCTTACGGCGGCTTTCTGAGGTATCAGTTGAGAAACATCGGCAACACCAGCCTGCAGTTCGGACAAAGCACCTTCAACAACAACAGCCGGAAGGTTACTTATGCCAGCATGAGCAACTCCATCCGCTTTTTACCCAACCAGCAGATTAATTTCGGAATATCGGTCAGCAAGAACGATTACAGCATCACCGGAGAAACTAAAACCGGTTATTCCTACTTCGGCGGATATTCCGGGTCGTATTTCAAAAAGAAAATAAACACCAGTCTCCGCACCACCATTTTTGACGCGGAATTCAGCACCAGCCGCCTGCCGAGTTCCAATTATTTCCACCGCACCGGCATCAACATCAACAAAGGCTTTCATGTGATCCTGCAAAATACGTTTAATGTATACCAGCAATACACGCTCTTTAATCTTTCAGGCGACATCATTAAAAACCGGGTAAACTATAACCAGGTATTCTTCAGTTTCAATGCAAAAGGATCCCGTTTCACGCCCAGTATTTTCTACAACCGTACCACGCTAAACCAACTCAACCTGGTGTACAGAGGTCTCGGATTTGATTTCAGCAAATCATCGTCCAACGGACAAACCCGGTTCGGTACATCGATGTCGGGCGGATACAATACCCTGACCGATTACCGCGAAATACCCAGCTATTTCACCATGCAATTTTCGGTGGCCGCTCAGCACAAAACCCTTTCCGTCAACGGACGCTATTTCTACGGTCCGCAGTATGTGAACAGTCCGAAAGCCCTTGAATCCACGATAAAATATCCGCAATCCCTCTTCATTTCACTCGGCAAGCAGTGGCAACCGGAAAACAAGAGCGTGGTTTTTCAAACCAACGGTAGTTACACCTACATGAACCAGTTTAACCGTCATACATTGGGCCTGTTTCCTGAAGTATATTATTTCACACGTAACAAATGGCGTTTTAAACTCTCCGCCGGCTACTCCTACAACAGCAGCCGCATTGACCGTGAAATACAGGGTAACAGTTACAACTTCACACCGGAAAACGAGGTGAAGAAAGTGGTGACACATAATTTCTTTCTGAATGCAGGCGTACGCAAGGAATTCGGTATTCCGGTTCCAAAAAAACTGTCCAAACGACACTTTGCCAATGTGACTTTCCAGAGTTTCCTGGATGTAAACGGGAACCGCATTAAAGATAAAAATGAACTGTATATCAAAAACGTAGTGATCCGTGTTGGTAACGATGAGGTCATCACCAACGAAAACGGAACGGCACAGTTTAACAACCTCGGCGGCGGCCAATACCCCTTTAAAGCCATGTCGCTCGTTGATCTGCAGGGATGGTATCCGCTCATCGATGACTCCATCCGTATCGACATCTCCGCCACCATTGCCGTACCTTTTGTAAAAGGCATTAAGCTGAACGGAAACATTGTGTTACAAAAGGCACGTTACACCAATGTCAGCGCCAATGCTGATTTATCCCGCATCCTGGTCACCGCCACCGATTCCGGCGGTAAAGTGTACCAGGGCATCACCGATCAGAACGGCATGTACACGCTTTATCTGCCCCCAGGACAGTATACTTTGAACATGGATGAGAATATCATCGGGAAAGGCTTTGTGGTGCTTAAAAACAACGCGGAGGTGAAACTGGCGGAAGTGGAGAGTTACAATTATAATTTTTACATTCTCGAAAAGAAGCGAAAAGTCACTATCAAAAAATTCGGAGGCGATGCGGTAGCCGGCGACGGCGACAGTGAAAAATAATCAGGGATTCCCGGCAATTTTTACTCCCGGCAGGAGTGCGGCGGAAAAAAGAAAGGTACTCATCGGGCTTTTCAGGGATTTCATACAGCAAATGTACGGGGGAAAATCGCAAAGAGGGGGCATTGTTATTATTTAAAAATGACCGCTTAAAATCCGTTTGAAAGGTTCCTGCGTTTTTACCAACAGCTATTATCATTATATATTTCTTAAAGAATATTTATATGTTAATATATAGCTGTTAGTTCTGTTCATTCTTTTCTTCCGAAATGCTTGAGAAAGGAACTTATCGGACTTTATTCACAAATTAATGAATATAATTAACCCTTTATACTTTTGATTATCAGTGATGGGCTTACCTTATTAACAGCTGTTGATAAGCAGGGTTGTGCATTAAAAACACGCCTCCGCGTATCCCTTTTGGTGAATAGAAAAGTTCATAAGGATTTACAAATTGGAGGTGCTTATATTTGGAAGCAATGGCTTTTAAAATAAGCGCTGCTACTTTTACAATTCCAAATAAATTTGTTTGACAGATATCAACAGCTTTTAAGGATATGAACAGGGATATGAACCGTAAAATTTTTGCATCCGGGCCTGTGAGACGAAGGATGGGTTTGTGAATTTAGATACAAGGCGGGAAGTCTTATAATGCGTGTAATCTGCTTTATTGAATTAAGCCCTAATTTTACGCCATGCTCCTCCTCCGTCCCGAGAAATTCAATGATTATGAACTGCTTGATTGCGGGGACTTTGAAAAAATGGAGCGTTTTGGGAAGTACATTACCATCCGTCCGGAACCCCAGGCAGTATGGAGCAGGCGTTTATCCGTAAAAGACTGGGAAAAACAGGCCCACGTACGCTTTGTACCCAAGAGCAGTTCGGCCGGTACCTGGAAGAAACTCCGGGAAATGCCGGATCAGTGGCGAATACAGTATGCTTTTAATAAAAGTGATGTGTTGGGATTCCGGCTGGGTCTGACCTCCTTCAAGCACGTGGGAATTTTTCCGGAACAAGCCAGTAACTGGGAGTTCATCTACGATCGGATCAAGGAGATACGAAAGACGGTGGAGCAACCCCGGGTTCTAAACCTGTTTGCCTATACCGGAGGAGCCTCCCTGGCCGCCCGGGCGGCAGGGGCTGATATCACCCACCTGGATTCCATCAAGCAAGTGGTCACCTGGGCCCGGGAAAACATGGAACTGAGTCATCTCGATGGCATACGGTGGTTGGTGGAGGATGCCATGACTTTTGTTAAAAGAGAGGTGAAGCGCGGGAGGAAGTACCACGGGATCATTCTTGATCCACCGGCTTACGGACATGGCCCCAATGGAGAAAGCTGGAAGTTGGAGGACATGATCAACGAGATGATGAAGGCGGTTTCCGAAATTCTGGAACCGGAACACTCCTTTTTGGTGCTGAATACCTATTCGCTTGGGTTTTCAAGCCTGATCATTAAAAATCTGCTCGAAGAACATTTTCCGGAGAGGACGAAAAAGACGGAATACGGTGAGATTTTTTTACCGGCAAAGAGCGGGGTGCTCCTGCCTTTGGGAGTCGTGGGACGCATCTCCTGAATTTTATCTTCCCGACCTCCCCCGACACACCGGACGGCATGAACATTTCCGGGGCTTTGGCGTACAATTATCCTCATCCGGAATCGTTATATAAAAACGCCCCGTTTCCTCTTACCTTTGTCATATGTCCACTGCCGAGAACAATTACCGTGAGTTGCTGGAAAAGCTGGACGCTTTCATCCGGAAATATTATACCAACCAACTCATCCGGGGTGGCATTTATGCCTTTGCCCTCCTGTTGGTTTTTTACCTGGGGATTACCCTGCTGGAATCTTTTGCCTGGTTCAGTCCTGCCGTTCGCTCCGTATTGTTCTATACCTACCTGGCCGCCACGGGCTTCGTACTCTGGACCCTGGTATTTACCCCCCTGTTCAAACTGTACAAACTGGGCAAGACCATCGGTCATGCCGAAGCCGCCCGAATCATTGGCGACCACTTCAGCCACATCAAGGATAAACTCCTGAACACCCTTCAACTTCACGAACAGGCCAGCAACGAAAGGGAGCACCTTGATCTGATTGATGCCTCGATCAGGCAGAAGAGTGCGGAGTTGCGTCCGATTCCCTTTTCCTCGGCCATCGACCTCAGGAAAAACAGAAAATACCTGCCCTATGCCGCTTTTCCTTTGCTGGCGCTTCTGATCATCCTCTTTGCCGCTCCCAGTCTGATTACCGATTCCACCGCCCGCCTGCTTCAGCACAGTAAAAAATTCAGCAAACCGGCCCCCTTCTCTTTTGTCGTCACCAACAGCCGGCTGCAGGTGGTGCAGTTTGACGATTTCACGATGGACGTGAAGATGAGCGGCAGCGAATTGCCCAAAGAGGTCTTTGTGGAAACCGGGAACAACGTGTTTAAGCTGGAAAAGGAGAACATCAGCACCTTCCGTTATACTTTCAGAAACGTACAGGGCAATACGCCGTTCAGGCTGATGGCCGATGGTTTTTACTCCGATGAGTACACCCTCAGCGCTGTCCCCAACCCCGTTCTGGTGGATTTTTCGGTACAGCTGGAATATCCGCCTTACCTGGGAAGAAAAAATGAAACGGTAAAAAACACCGGCGACCTGCTGGTGCCCGCCGGTACACGTGCCACGTGGAACATCGGAACACAGAACACTTCAGAACTTCGTATACGCTTTAACGATAGTACATTCACCCTTCACGAAGCGGAGCGTGAGAGATATACCCTGCGTCGGAGACTGATGAGCAGCGGAGGGTATGCGATCAGCACCGGCAATAAATTTCTGCAATCAAAGGATTCGGTGGCGTATACGATCAATGTCATTCCCGACCAGTATCCGCTCATTGAAGTGGAGGAACAACGCGATTCCGCCTCCTACCAGCGTATTTACTTCCGGGGCATGGTGCAGGACGATTATGGACTGAGCAAACTGCAGTTTCGATACCGCTTCCTGAAAAGAGAAGGACAGGACGTGAACGAGGAGATTAAGGCGGCCGCGATTCCCCTCAACAGGAATGTAAGCCAGGATCAGTTTTTCCATTTCTGGGATTTAAGTACCGTTCAACTCAAGGCCGGCGATGAACTCGAATATTATTTTGAAGTGTGGGACAACGACGGTGTTCAGGGCGCGAAAAGCGCACGATCGGCTTCCGGCGTTTACAAGGCCCCCAGCCTCTCCGAACTGGCCAAAGAAAATGAATCAAAGAACAAAGCGCTGAAAGAGGATCTGAGCGAGAGCATTAAAAAGGCCAGGGATCTGCAGAAAGAACTCAATGCGCTCAACAAAGACCTGCTCAACAAGAAGAACCTCGACTACGAGGATCGTAAGAAAGTCAGTGAACTCCTGAAACAGCAGAAAGAACTGGAGCAAAAGGTGGCCGAAATACAAAAACAACAATCGGAGAACACCAGGCAACAGGAGGAATTCCGCAATACGGATCCGGAGCTGGCACAGAAGCAAAAGCAGCTGGAAGAGTTGTTCGAGAAGCTGATGTCGCCCGAAATGAAAAAGATGATGGAGGAGTTGGAGAAACTCATGGCCCAGGTCGACAAGCAAAAGCTCCAGGAAATGATGGAGCAGATGAAGCTCGACAACAAAGACCTGGAGAAGCAGCTCGACCGTACCCTTGAATTGTTCAAGCAGCTGGAACTGGAGCAGAAAATGAAGGAAACGGCGGAGAATCTCGAAAAACTGGCCGATGATCAGGAGAAACTGGCCGGGAAGAACGACGAGAAAAACAGCGACAGCGAAAAGCTGAAGGAAGAACAAAAGGAGCTCAACAAGGAATTTGACGAGCTTAAAAAGAACATCGACGACATCGAAAAGAAAAACGAAGAACTGGAGTACTCCCAGGACATGAAGGATTTTGACAAAGAACAGCAGGAGATCGAAGAGGAGATGCAGCAGAGTGAACAGCAACTTTCGGAGGGACAAAAGAAAGGCGCCAAGAAAAGCCAGAAGAAAGCGTCTGAGAAGATGAAGGAACTGAGCCAGAAAATCAAACAGCAGCAGAAAAAGCAACAGGAAGAGCAGAACGAAGAGGACATGCAGGCCATGCGGGCTTTGCTCGAAAACCTCTTGCGCTTCAGCTTCGACCAGGAAAAACTCATGGAGGAGCTCAGGGGGGTGGATGTGAACAACCCCAAATACCTGAAGATGGCTCAGGAGCAGCGCAAGCTGAAAGACGATGCCAAGGTGCTGGAAGATTCCCTCCTCGCCCTCAGTAAAAGGGTCATCCAGATCAGCTCAGCGGTGAACGAGCAGATTACCGACATCAATGCCAACACCGACAAGGCCCTTCTGAACCTGCAGGATCGCCAGGTGCCGCAGGCCCGTGCCAACCAGCAGTTCATCATGACGGCCATCAACAACCTGGCGCTGATGCTCAGCGAAAGCCTGGACCAGATGCAACAGCAGCAGCAACAGGAGTCGAATTCCAGTTGCAAGAAACCCGGCCAGGGCAAGCCCAAACCCGGCCCCAATGCCGGCGACATCAAAAAGATGCAGGAAAAGCTCGGTCAGCAGTTGAAGGAGATGAAGGAGAAAATGGAGAAAGGGCAGAAACCCGGCGGCAAGCCCGGACAAGGCATGAGCGAAGAGTTGGCCCGCATGGCGGCCCAGCAGGAGGCCCTGCGCAATGCCCTCAACCAGCTCAATCAGCAGGAGAACAAGGACGCACAGGGAAAGCTGGGCGATCTTGGCAAAATTGCCGAGCAGATGGAGCAGAACGAAAAAGACATCGTGAACAAGCGCATCAGCGAACTGACCCTGAAACGGCAGCAGGAAATACTCACCCGTCTGCTCGA
>JAEUTF010000213.1 GCA_016788185.1 Bacteroidia bacterium
TGGCGGCGATTCGCTGGCCGGCAGTGCCTTGCTGGGCGGCGGGGCTTCGGGACTCGAACTAACGTTATCGGGTTACCGAAGTGCCAACAGCTCCAGTGATCTCTTTGGAAAGAAGGGTGAACAGGGCTTTTACTGGACCTCCACGGTGAAAGGCGAGCAAACAGCCTATGCCCGGATGTTCACCGCCGGATCGTCTGTCGTTACCGGCATTTATTACCGCCGGGCCAACGCCTTTTCGGTACGATACGTGCGGGACTGACAGGCGCCGGTTACGGTATCCGCTGTTCCGTAGCGCTGCTGTTTTTACACCCTCCTTTTGAAATATCCCTATTTTCGCCCGGTGGGAAGTGATTTCAGGAAAGCTTTTCCGGCAGGGGTCCGGCACATGCTGCTGGCTACGTTCTGGTTCGCCCTGATGAATGTTTGTGTCAAGATGCTGGTGCATCTCCCCACCATGGAACTGGTTTTTTTCAGGTGCGGCATTGCTACCCTCATATGCTTCATCAGCCTTTACCGGGCAGGTCTGGACTGGACGGGGAGCAACAGGCTCCTGCTCTTGCTGCGGGGTGGCTTCGGTACCCTCGCGCTGTATCTTTTTTTCTACACCGTTCAGCACATGCCGCTGGGTACGGCCGTCACCATTCAGTATCTCTCACCGGTCTTTACATCGGTCTTCGCCGTCTTCCTGCTGCGTGAGCCGCTTCGTCCCCTGCAGGTGTTCTCCTTCGCCGTCTCCTTTGGCGGAGTCTTGCTGATGAAGGGTTTTGACGGGTCGGTGAGCTGGACCCTGCTGACGATCGGCGTGGTTTCCGCTGTTTTTTCAGCGCTCGCCTATAACATGGTGCGCACCTTGCGCGAACGGGAGCATCCGCTGGTGGTGGTGCTCCACTTTCAATTGCTGGGGGCGCTGACCGGCGCTGCCTTTTCGGTTTTCGACTGGCGGATGCCGGCCGGATCAGACTGGATCTTTTTACTCTTGCTTGGAATCTTCACGCAACTCGGCCAGGAAAATCTCACCCGCTCGCTGCAGATGGAGAACATGGCCAGGGTTTCCATTCTCAATTACCTGGGCGTGGTGTATGCCCTTCTGTTTGGCTGGATGTTCTTTGATGAAAGCCATGGCATGCAGGAATATGCCGGTATGGCGATGGTACTTGCCGGCGTTGTCATGAACTTCTTCACTACCGTCAGAAAAGTTTGAGCGGAAGCTGTTTTACAGCCATCCTGAATTTGTTTCAACATACAATTTTTCCCGTTCGGCTGTCCCTTACAGCCCGGTGGATGTATTTTAATTGACAGGAAGGGTGTTCTGTTGTTCTCTTTGTAAGGTCAACTAAAATAAACCCTGTCATGAAAACAACTATGAAAATCTTTTATGCACTCTTGCTGGTGGCCGGTGTGCTGGTATCGTTTACCTCGAAAGGACAATCCTGCACCACCCCCGGCGGAAGGGGCGTAACTGTTATTTCCGCCACCAGTACCCAGTTGAACTGGAATGCTGTTCCCGGTGCTATCCGTTACAGCATTGAAATACAAAACGCCACAGGCAATAACGTTGCCTTTCTCCTCACCGCGAATGTCACGACCAACAGTTATACGGTGAATGGTCTTACCGCCGGATCCAATTACAAGTTCAAGGTACGCACACGCTGCCAGTCGGGAAATACCCCCTGGTCGCCGTATTACTTCTTTACCAGCGGCTCGGGGCAGACGCAATGCAGTGTGCCGTCCGGACTCCAGGTGAGTGTCAGCACCGCCGCTTCCGCCACCTTCGGGTGGAATGCCGCTCCGGGGGCCCTCAGCTACAGGCTCAGAGTGGAGGATGGACAGAACAATCCGGTGGCCTTCCTGTTCGCCGTCAACACGCCTCAAACCTCCTTTACGGTAACAGGGCTGGCCGCTTCCACCAATTACAAGGTGAAACTCCGCAGCAATTGCGGCGGACTCCTGCACAGTGCCTGGACATCCTGGCTGCCCTTCACGACAGCAGCGCAACGCCGTGCGGACCTGCCGTTTGCCGAGGTGCAGCTGTATCCGAATCCGGCCACAGACCTTGTATACCTGGTTTTACCGGATGAGTGGAGTGAGGACGTGCAGGAAGTGAGCCTCACCGACATGACCGGAAAGAAAGTCTACTCCTTTGTACCGGAGAACGCCGGGCAAGCCGCGCAATTTGAGGTAGCGGTAAACAATTTTCCGCAGGGTGTGTATGTGCTCAGTGTACGCGGAGAAGGCATGGAGCACCATCAGCGCCTGAGCATCGTTCATTGATACGTATAAGGTTGGTTCTTTCGTGATTCCGTTGTATATCCCGTAAGATATGCCAGCGGACAGGACCCCGCCTTTACCCTGCAAGAACAGGAACAACAAAACCCAAACAAACTCCTGAAGGTGGCCGGCAAGGGCCACCTTTTTTTATTTGCCGGATTTCAGATCCCGGATTTTTTCGCCGCTTTTCGCGAAGCACAGCAACACCGGGCGCATCTGGTTTCTAAGCAGCTCGTAATCAGGCTGAAGTTCCGTGTTTTTCCACTTCACCGGCCTGCGCTCCGGCTGTACAACCTAGGCTTAAATTCCTTATTTTTGCGCACTTATTATGGGACAATTTCCTGAATACAAATCTTTGAACCTGCCCGGCATTGCCGAGTCTGTCTTGCAGCGCTGGCAGGAGCGGCGCATCTTTGAACG
>JAEUTF010000223.1 GCA_016788185.1 Bacteroidia bacterium
CTGTGAAAAGTCACCGGCAGGTCGCGGATGTAGGTGGAGCTAAGGCCGGCCTTGCTCGCAGTAGCCTTCACCTTGTAATTGCCATACGCAGTATAGCTGTGCTGTACGCTGAAGCCCTGTCCGAAAGTGCCGTCACCAAAATCCCAGCTGATGCTTTCGGCGCCGGGCGAATTCGCGGTAAACACCACCGTCAGCGGAAGATTGAGCGTATAGCCTCCGGTGCTGCTGAAACTGATGCTGGGAGGACTGTCCGCTTCGTCGTCCTTTTTACAGGCCTGTAGCAGGAGGAGCGCAAAGAGCGTAAGGAGCAGACTGCTTTTCATACCCGTAAAGGTAAAGATTCACCACACACCGGCCCGCGGTGTATGCAGGAGGTTGTCATGGTCGTGTAAAGAGAGCGGACGCCATCGGGAGAAATGAAAAAGGCGCCCTAGTGCGGCGCCTTCTTCGGATGGGTACGGTGGCCCTATGCTCCAACCTGCGAGCGAATGATGTTGAGCGCACCACCGGCCTTGAACCATTCAATCTGGTTCTCGTTGTAGGTGTGATTCACTTTGATCTCTTCGGAGCTGCCGTCGCTGTGATGGAGGGCCAGCGTAAGGGGCACACCCGGTGCAAAAGTGGTCAAACCGAGGATATCAATGGTATCGTCTTCCCTGACTTTATCATAGTCGGCGGGATGGGCAAAGGTCAGGGCCAGCATGCCTTGCTTTTTCAGGTTGGTTTCATGGATGCGCGCGAAGGATTTCACCAGCACCGCACGGACGCCCAGAAAACGCGGTTCCATGGCGGCATGTTCGCGGCTGGAGCCCTCGCCATAGTTTTCATCCCCCACCACCAGGGTGCCGATGTGAGCGGCTTTGTAGGCGCGCTGTACTGCCGGCACCTCGCCGTACTCGCCGGTGAGCTGGTTCTTTACGCTGTTGGCTTTCTCGTTGAAAAAGTTGGTGGCACCGGTCAGCATGTTGTTGGAGATGTTATCCAGATGGCCGCGGTAACGGAGCCACTTTCCGGCCGGAGAGATATGGTCGGTAGTGCATTTGCCTTTGGCCTTGATGAGCAGGCGCAGTCCTTTGAGATCGATGCCTTCCCAGGCGCTGAACGCATCGAGCAGCTGCAGGCGCTCGCTGGAAGGATTCACCGCTACTTTCACGGTACTGCCGTCGGCGGCAGGAGCCTGGTAACCGGCATCCTCCACGTCGAATCCTTTTTTCGGTAATTCATCGCCGCTAGGAGGATCAAGCATCACCGCAACGCCATCTTCGTTGATGAGGGTATCGGTGAGAGGATTGAAGGTGAGATCGCCGGCCAGCGCCAGGGCGGTGACCAGTTCGGGTGAAGCTACAAAGGCGAAGGTATTCGGGTTGCTGTCGTTCCGGGCTTTGAAATTGCGGTTGAAGGAGTGAACAATGGTGTTTTTCTCCTGCTTTTCCGCGCCCATCCTCGACCACATGCCGATGCAGGGTCCGCAGGCATTGGCAAACACCTTGCCGCCAATTTTGCCGAAGGTGTCTATAAATCCGTCGCGGTCGATGGTGTAGCGCACCAGTTCCGATCCCGGGGTAATCATGTACTCGGCTTTGGGACGGAGTTTTTTACTCACCGCCTGCGCGGCCAGAGAGGCGGCGCGGCTGATGTCTTCATAGGAGGAGTTGGTGCAGGAGCCGATCAGCCCCACTTCCACGCGGGTGGGCCAGCCGTTGGCGGCGGCGGCTTCTTTCATTTTGCTTACCGGCGTAGCCAGGTCGGGTGAAAAAGGGCCGTTCAGGTGCGGTTCCAGTTCCGAGAGGTTGATTTCGTACACTTCATCGAAGTACTTTTCAGGCTGTGCATACACTTCCGTGTCGCCGCTGAGGTGTTCGCGAACGCCGTTGGCAAGTTGGGCCACTTCGGCACGGCCGGTGGAGCGCAGATAGCGTTCCATGCTCTCGTCGTATCCGAAGGTGGAGGTGGTGGCACCGATTTCGGCCCCCATGTTACAGATGGTACCTTTTCCGGTACAACTCATGGAGGTGGCCCCTTCGCCAAAATATTCAACGATGGCGCCGGTACCACCCTTTACGGTGAGGATGCCGGCCACTTTCAGGATCACATCTTTGGGGCTGGTCCAGCCGTTCAGTTTACCGGTCAATTTGATACCGATGAGTTTGGGCCATTTCAGTTCCCAGTTCAGACCGGCCATCACATCACAGGCATCTGCTCCGCCCACTCCGATGGCAATCATGCCCAGTCCGCCGGCATTTACCGTATGGCTGTCGGTACCGATCATCATCCCCCCGGGAAAAGCATAATTTTCGAGTACCACCTGGTGGATGATACCGGCTCCCGGCTTCCAGAAACCGATGCCGTACTTATTGGAAACGGAGGAGAGGAAGTCAAACACTTCCTCACTCTCTTTCAAGGCGTTGGGAAGATCTTCCTGGCTGCCCGACTTCGCCACGATCAGGTGATCGCAATGCACGGTGGAAGGAACCGCCACCTTGGGGCGACCGGCCTGCATGAATTGCAGGAGGGCCATCTGTGCTGTAGCGTCCTGCATGGCCACGCGATCCGGATTAAAATCCACATAACTTTTTCCGCGCTCAAATGCCCTGGACGGAAGCTGATCCGAGAGGTGCGCATAAAGAATTTTCTCTGAGAGTGTTAAGGGACGGCCAGTGAGTTTACGTGCCGCTTCCACTTTGGCAGGAAGCGTGGCGTAGAGGGCCTTAATCATGTCGAGATCGAATACCATGGCTAATTCGGCTTTTTTTTGAATGCTGCAAAGATAGGCAATCCGAAGCTTTTCGGGGAGGCTGCCGGACTATAAAAAGCATGGTAAAAGGTCGATTTCCTCCTCCGGATCTGGCACAGGATTCCGCGGCTGAAACACCCGTCCGGGCCGGGGCTACAGCCGGTCGCCGGTATTATCCGGCCTTATTCCGCCTCCGGTGGTGCTTTCCTGAGCGGGACCTCAAAGTTCTTTTTAAGAAAATCCAGTGCCAGGGCATGCGCCTGCGTAGTGGCCTCCCTGTTATAAAGCGGATTGCCGGGATTGGCAAAGGCATGGGCGGCGTCGAAGGTCCGGTAACTGAAAGGAAGGCCCAGCGACTTCATGTTTGTATCAAAGGATTTCACCAGCTCGGGGGTAATCCATTGGTCCTTGGAGGCATAGATCCCCAGCACGGGACCTTTCAGCGCCTTCAGTTTTCCGGGATCGCTTTCGGGCAAGCCGTAATAGACTACGCAGCCATACCCCCGCTCGCCGGCCATGATGGCCGCCTGCAGGCTCCAGCTCCCGCCCATGCACCATCCGATGCATTGTATCCGGCTGAACTTACCGCCGTAGGCAATGCAGGCCCGGATGATGCTGCGCACACGGGCTTCGTCGATGCCCTTCATCAAAGCAGCGGCCTCTTCCGCGTTCCCGGCGATCCGCCGCTCGTACAGATCGGGCGCCAGTACGGTAGCGCCCGTTTCCAGGTGCAGTTGCTCGGCCTCCTTTTTAATGTGATCCGTGAGTCCCCACCACTCGTGAAACATCAGAATGATTTTACCTTCCGACTTCCCTGATTTCACTTCAAATACGGCGGCTTCCCGTCCTCCCTCGGTTTTCACCTGCACCATGCGGCCGATCTTCGGCTGATAATCGGCCGGTAGCGGCCCGGGATGACTCTCCCGGAAGGCTGATTCATCGGCAAACGCTGCCATGGCCAGTCCGGTGGAATGACCCGCACTGCAGCAGGAAGACTGAGCCCAGGCCGGCAGGATAGAGAAGCAACACATCAGGAAGGACAGCAGGAACGATTTCATCGGGGGACATTTAAACGTAAAAATAAGCTTTTCGGAATTGTTTATCCTCAATTCGGCCGCATTCGCTATTTTCGGACTCCCTTTACCCGACACCATGAATTACTGGCTCGTGAAGTCAGAACCCTTCAAATACGCCTGGGAGCAATTCGTTGAAGACGGCATCGCCTGCTGGGACGGAGTCCGCAACTACCAGGCGCGGAACAACCTCCGCAGCATGAAAAAAGGCGACCTGGTCCTGTTCTACCACAGCAACGAAGGCCTCGCCGTGATGGGCATCGCCAAAGTCAGCAGGGAGGCGTATCAGGATCCCACCACGGAAGATCCAAACTGGGTGGCGGTAGATCTCAAACCCTACCGCAAGCTGAAGAAGCCCGTCAGTCTTGCCCAGATCAAAGCCGAACCCGGCTTAAAGGACATCGAAGTGCTGCGCCTCAACCGCCTCTCGGTGGTCTCCCTCAAAGAGCAGGAATTTGACCTCATCCTGGCCATGGGCACCGGCGGCCGCGCAAAAGCGGCAAAGTAAGCGGTCTGACATGAAATCATCATTGAAAACGGCCTAAGTGTACGTCATCACACGAGCGAAACCAACCGAAAAAAACACATCATCTTGCGTCCGATACATCACCTCTTCCTCTTCCTGCTCTTCCTTCTTTGTTTCCCCCTGATCCTGATGGCGCAGCAAACTGGAAGCGTGCGGGGATTTCTCTATGACAAAGACAGCGGGGAACCTATCCTCTTCACGCCCGTGTACCTCAAAGGCACCCAATACGGTACCACCACCGATGTGAACGGATTTTACAGCATCACGCAGGTGCCACCCGGATCGTATGTACTCACCGTGAGTACGGTAGGGTATGACACGGTACTGGTAAACATCGAAATCGCGCCCAACCAGGTATTCTCCAAACAGCTGTACGTGAAAAAAGCCGTGGTCAACCTGAAGACGGTCGAGGTTTCGGCCGAACGCGAAGCCCGGAAAACCGAAGTACGTACCTCCGTGAATAAAATCACACCCCGTGAAATCAAGAACGTCCCATCGATCGGCGGCGAGCCCGACCTGGCCCAGTACCTGCAGGTATTGCCCGGCGTGGTGTTCAGCGGCGACCAGGGCGGTCAGCTATACATACGGGGAGGCACTCCCGTTATGAACAAGGTGTTACTCGACGGGATGATCGTGTACAACCCCTTCCACTCCATCGGCCTGTTTTCGGTATTCGACACCGATATTCTCCGCAACGCCGACGTGTATACCGGCGGTTTCCCGGCCGACTACGGCGACCGCATTTCCTCAGTGATGGACATTACCACGCGCGACGGCAACAAACGCCGGTACAGCGGCAAATTCAGCGCCACCACCTTTTCGGGAAAACTCCTGTTTGAAGGCCCGATCAAGAAGCAGAAAGAAGACGGGGGCGGCAGCAGTACCTTCCTGCTCTCCTATAAAAACTCCTACCTCGACCAGAGTTCGAAGGTGTTGTACGATTACATCGACGAAGACGGCCTGCCCTTCAGCTTCCAGGATATCTACGGCAAGATCTCCCTCAACGGCGAAAACGGTTCAAAGCTCAACCTGTTCGGCTTCGACTTCAGCGACAACGCGGTTTTCAAGGATGTGACGGACATCAACTGGAAATCGAACGGCTTCGGCTCCAACTTCATCCTGGTGCCGAAAGGATCGAACACGCTGATCGACGGTGTCTTTGCCTTTTCGCAATACAAGGTAAAACAGTCGGAGGCCAATGAGCCGCCCCGCAGTTCCCTCATCAACGGATTCAACTTCGGCTTCAACCTCACCAGCTTCATCAACAAGGACGAACTGAAGATCGGCTTCGAGGTTTTGGGCTTCCGCACCGAACTATACACCAATACCATCACCGGCCTCACCTACGAACAGATTGAAAACACCACCGAGTTCGGTTCCTTCATCCGCTACCGCATATCGCGGGAGAAAATTGTGGTGGAACCCAGCATCCGCTTTCAGTACTTCGCCTCCCTGTCGGAATTTTCTCCCGAACCCCGGATCGGCATCAAGTACAATGCTTTTGACAAGGTACGTTTCAAACTCGCCGGCGGCCTCTATGCACAAAACCTCATCAGTTCCGTTTCCGACCGGGATGTAGTCAACCTCTTCTACGGTTTTCTCAGCGGCCCCGAGAGCTTGCCGGAAGAGTTCAACGGAAAGGAAGTTACTTCCAGGCTGCAGCGCGCGCGCGATCTTATTTTCGGCGTGGAAATCGACGCGGCCAGGCACCTCAGCGTCAACATCGAGGCTTTCTATAAAAAATTCACACAGTTGTCGAACATCAACCGTGACAAGGTGTATCCCGACAATGGCTTTTACCAGGACAAACCCGATTACCTCACCAAGGATTTCATCATAGAAGAAGGCAAGGCCTATGGCGCCGACCTGGTGGTGAAATACGAATACAAAAGGGCTTATCTCTGGGCGGTATACTCGCTCACCTACGTGGACCGCTACGACGGGATCCGGGAATACCGGCCGCACTTCGACCGCCGCCACAATGTGAACCTGGTCGGATCCTACACGTTTGGCAAGAAGCTCGACTGGGAGTTCAATGTACGCTGGAACTTCGGTTCCGGATTTCCCTTCAGCGGAACGGCCGGATTTTATGAATACCAGAATTTCTCAGGAGGCCTGTACACCGACCCGCTCAGCAACAACGGCGATCTGGGTATTGTGTACGGACCACTCAATCAAAAGCGACTCCCGCCCTATCACCGCCTCGACTTCAGCTTACGGAAAACTTTTGTCACCGGAAAAAATTCAAACCTCGATCTCACGGCCAGCGCCATCAATGTGTACGACCGTGAAAATATCTTTTACTTCGACCGGGTGCGCTACCAACGCGTGAACCAGTTACCCTTTATTCCATCACTGGGTCTCAGCATGACGTTCTGAGTGCGGGGGATGTGGGAGGCATTGATTAACTTTATCCGGCAATGCATACTCCGTCACACCGCGAAGAAGGAAAGAAAAACCTCCAGTTTAACTGGCTGGTCATTTTCCTCCTGCTGCCGCTGACTTTTCTGCTGTGTTACTGGAAGCAATTCAACGGACTTTACGGACAGGAGCCGCATGAGCTGTACCGCTACATGCAATCCCTCTTCGCCTTCCTGCAGGGCGGTCCATCCCCCATCAGCCAGAACGCTCCGGTCTTGTTTCCGCTTGCCGGCGCCATTGTTTCGCTCCTTATCCCGCCTCATTTCAGTCTGCAACTGGTCAGCATCATGTCCGCGGGCTTTTGTTACATTTTCTTTTGCAGGGTGCTGAACGCCCTGTATCCCGGGGGTACCCAGCGGCAGCGTTTTGCCTTTCTCGCCCTCTTCCTCTCCCCTTTCTTCTTCCGGGCAGCCATCGTGGGCTTTGCCGATATGCTCAGCATGGCCTTCCTGCTCTGCGCGCTCCATGAGTATCTGAAATGGAAGAAAACAGCCAGCAGCCAGAGCATGCTGCTGGCCACCTGCCTCGCCGTGCTGGCGATACAAACCCGGTACTCGCTCATATTTCTGCTGCTCCCCCTGGTGCCCATGCTCTGGACCGCCGTCCGCAGCCGGCTCAGCCTCTTTCTCATCACCCTTTTCGCTATCCTGATGAGCTACACCCCCACTATTTTTCTCAAGGGACAGGACGGGCTTGATTTCGTTCTCCATCCCTGGCTCGACAACTGGTCGCCCCTGAATTTCTTCCGGAACAGTTTTGAAATCGGCGCCAACCAGTTTAGCTACACCCTGCCCAACCTCGCCTATGTGCTGAGCGTTCTGCTGCATCCCGGTTTCTGCATCATCGGCCTGGTATTTATTGTCCTCAGCCTGCGTACCGGCATCGGCTTACCGAAATCCTGGCTGATCAGCACCGGGATCTTTCTCCTGTTCATTGCCGGCCTCCCCACCCAGGATCTTCGCCTCCTGCTTCCCGCCTTTCCTTTGGTGTTACTGGCCCTCTATCCCGCCTATGAAGACCTGATCTACCGCTTTAAAAGCCGCAACCAGCGGGTCCTGGTGTACCTGGCGGCCGTGGCCGTGCAACTTTCGCTGGCCGTTAAAGTGATCACCCCGGTGATACACTACCAGCAGGAAGAGCTGAGCATAGCCATGGCGCTGAAAAAGATGCCGGCCGCCACCCTCAACACCTTTGCCATCGACGGGGCGCTGCGCACCTACGAAGTGCCGCAGGAGATCGTGAACATGTGGAGCACTTCCTTTCCGCTGTACAACAACGGCGACCTCATCCTGTTCAACAAAACACGGTTTGAAACGCTGTATAAAAATTCCGGTCCTGTGCGGAATTTCCAGCAATTGCGCTCGGGTGGAAGGCTGATGTTCGTGATGAGCTTTACGAATGGCTGGGAGCTTTACCGCATTAAGCAATAAATACCGGTACCGGCAACCAATCGTCCTCCGCTGCGTATAAAAGCCTTTGTATCGCATGCAGGACACCACGCTGACCTATTCCCTTCCGCTCTTCCGCGAAAACTTCCGCCTGCTCCTGCAAAAGGGCGCCGGCCGGAGCGGGGTTTTCGTGCCGGGCATTTACATGGCCTACGCCTACGGCCCGGTCTTCTGGAGCCAGTTTGCTCCTTTTTTCCTGCTGTGGCTGCTGATCGGGTATTGCAGTCACTACGGTTTCGAAGCACAACTGAAGGCCGCCTGGTACGAGCACCCCGGCCGGGAAATCCGGATCTGGCGGGAGGCCGTAAGGTTTCGGCTTGGCCTCGCCGTTACAGGCATCGCCTTATCCCTGCTGCTCAAAATCCCCTTGCCGGTTATCCTGTACGGCTCCCTCTGGATGCTGTTCCGCCTGTACAACGGATTTTACAAGATCCCGCTGCTGGCGGCTGACCGCACGACTGAATGGACCCTTCTGGAATGGGGTGGCGCCTTGCTTCCTGTACTGTACATGCTCTTCCTGACGGGCTCTGCCACGCCGGGCGAAGCCTTTCAATGCCTGGCGGCCGCCGAAATCCTGCGATTCATCTGCCTCTCCCTGTACAGCCGCGATTCCTTTCCACCGGTACTCCTTCCCGGCATCAATTTCACACAGTGGAGAGAAGGGGCCGGCCTGTTTCTGCAACAAAGTCTCGTCCACCTGGATGGCATGGCCCCTGTTATGGCCGTAGCCCTCCTGCTTCCTCCCGTTCTCATGACGGAATTTCAGCTGCAATACGTCTGGTTGTCTGGCGGCATCTCCCTGGCCTGGTTCATCCGCAGCTGCGGCTATTTTCCGTTCAGCAGGCTTAGCCGGGACGATGTACAGATCAGCAGTTTAAAAATGAGCATCCTTGGTTCACTGCTGAGTGTGCTCTGGCTGGCTGCCGGCTTCGGGTGGATGCAGGGTTTTCCCGGACTGCGTCCCGACCCCCTGCTGCTGATTCCCTCCTTCGTGATGATGGTATCCGCGTTTTATACGATTCCCTGGATGCAGGCGCTGGCATCCCTCAAGGCGCAGGTTCCGTTGCTGGTCATTCTGGCGGTCGCGGGTCTGCTTCGCCTGACAGCCTGCCTGTTCACGCTGAACCCGGCGGATCTGCACTCCTGTTACCTCCTGCTCGCCGCGGTGTCTCTTCTCCAGGTCGTGGCCATCCGCATCACGGCCCGGCAGTACCTCTGATAAAAAAAGGGGCCCTGACCAGCAGAGCCCCTCTTACAGCTTCATTCAGGATCAACGTATGGTTACCATTTCACGGTACTTCGGCAGGGGCCAACTCTCGTCGTCTACGATCAGTTCCAGTTTGTCCACATGGTAACGGATGGTTTCGAAATAAGATTTCACCTTGTCGCAATAGGCCACGGCCCTTGAACGGACCTGGTCGATGGTATTGGCTTTTTTGCGGGCTTCCACCATTTCATCCACTCCCTTCTTGATCACATTGATGTGCGCGGAAATTTCCCGGATAATCTCCACCTGCGCCGCGTAGGCGTCTTTCGGGAGACCAATGTCCTTCATCCCCTCTACGTTCTGCACCAGCAGGTTCTGGTACTTAATGGCAGCGGGAATGATGTGGTTCACCGCCAGGCTGCCCATCACCCTCGACTCGATCTGTATCTTTTTGATATAGGTCTCCAGCATGATTTCATGACGGGCTTCGTTTTCGCGGTGGGAGAAGATGCTGTTGCGCTCAAAAAGCTCCATCGACTTCTTCGTTACGAAAGCGTCGAGTGCGGGGGGCGTAGTCGTTACATTTGAAAGTCCGCGTTTCTTCGCCTCCTTCTTCCATTCATCGCCGTAGCCGTTGCCCTCGAACCGGATGGCTTTCGACTCCACGATGTATTTGCGGAGTACCTTGAGGATGGCCTCATCGGACTTGGTACCTTTTTTGGCGATGGTTTCCACCTCGGCATGGAACTTCTTCAGCTGGTCGGCCACAATGGTGTTGAGGATGGTCATCGGGTGAGCGCTGTTGGCGGAAGAACCCACCGCACGAAACTCAAACTTGTTCCCGGTAAAGGCAAAGGGAGAAGTACGGTTACGGTCGGTGTTGTCGAGAAGGATCTCCGGGATTTTACCGATGTTGAGTTTCAAGGCGGTTTTCTGTTCCGGTGTCATTTTCTTCTCGTTCACCGATTTCTCAATTTCATCCAGCACCTTCGTCAGCTGCGCACCCAGGAAAATGGACATGATGGCGGGCGGCGCTTCGTTGGCGCCGAGGCGGTGATCGTTGCTGGCCGAGGCGATGGAGGCGCGCAGAAGGTCTGCATGCTCGTGTACCGCTTTGATGGTATTGATGAAAAAAGTCAGGAACCAGAGATTACTTTTCGGTGAATTGCCCGGCGACAAAAGATTCTTTCCGGTATTGGTGGTCAGGCTCCAGTTGTTATGCTTGCCGGAGCCGTTGATGCCCGCATAAGGTTTCTCGTGCAGCAGCACTTTAAAATTATGCCGGCGCGCGACTTTGTCCATCAGGTCCATCAGCAGCTGATTGTGATCCACCGCGAGGTTGATGTCCTCGAACACCGGAGCGCACTCAAACTGTGAAGGCGCTACTTCGTTGTGGCGTGTTTTGAGGGGAATGCCCAGCTTCATGGATTCCACTTCCAGATCGACCATGAAGGAATTCACCCGGTCGGGTATGGAACCGAAATAATGATCCTCGAGCTGCTGGTTCTTGGCGGCCTCCGCACCGAAGAGGGTACGTCCGGTCATTTCCAGGTCGGGACGGGCATTGTACATGTCGATGTCGATGAGGAAGTACTCCTGTTCGATACCCAGTGTGGACCAGACGGTGTGTACATTTTTGTCAAAATACTGACAAACCGGAACGGCGGCCTGGTTCAGGGCATGCAAGGCCTTCAGCAGAGGGGCCTTGTAGTCGAGTGTTTCGCCGGTATAGGAAACGAAGATGGTGGGAATGCAGAGCGTTTTCCCGGAAGGGCTGTCCATGATAAAAGCCGGCGAGCTGGGATCCCAGGCCGTATACCCCCTTGCCTCGAAGGTATTGCGGATGCC
>JAEUTF010000241.1 GCA_016788185.1 Bacteroidia bacterium
GGAAAAAGGCGCCGTGCATTCAGGCGGCAGGCGGGGCTTAAAATCCGCCACGAAGCGCTCATATTCTGCTAGCCCAAACCGTTATATAGCCCGGCTTCCCGGTCCGGAAACGACCTAAATGGTAAATTCCCGTTCGAGTAGGGCCCGCTGGTCCTGGTTGACCACGCAAAGCCGGTAATTCCCGTTGGGCCATCCTTTCACATCCAGATCCAGGGGCAGTGTGCAGGCGCCCGGTGCCTGACGGAGGTATACCTTAACGATGCGGACAATGCTCCCCTGTTCATCACGCACCTGTACCTGCAGATCGCTTTCGCGTGCCAGCAGGAGCTCCAGTTTTGCACCCATCCGGCTGGGGATGCCCGAAAACTCCAGTTCATGGCCACTGCCGGGGGGAGCGTATTCCATAAAATACCAGGAAGGTACTTTGTGCTCACGTTGACAGATATCCGTCACCACCGCCTTCAGCAGCGGTTCACTCACATCTCTTGCATGGATGGCGCTGATGGCATGCTGGTTGGTATAGTGCCAGACCACGGCCTGGTAGAGCGAAGAAGACGATATCCGCAGCTCATTCATGTTGTTCAGGGTGGCCACCAGTTCCGGAGCGCCCATGGCCGTTCGCGTAAACGTGACCGATGCGGCGGGAGCCGGGGCGCTGCTGTTTCCGCAACGGGCGTGGTGCCAGCTTACCTTCCTTTCCTTCCTTTGCAGGGCAACGACGGCAGGACGTGTGACTACGAAGGGCTGACAGGCGGTTCCGTCTGCATAAAAAATGCGACCGGCTTCCAGCTCCACTTCAAGATCCTCGTCAGCGGTGTTTTGCATACTGAGTTGCATGGGCCGTCCATGGTTGTAAACGGCTTTCACGCTGAACTCAAGCTGATGAGCCTTCAGCGCCTCCCCAAAGGTGATCCTTCTTGCTGCGGCAGAGCCGGCCAAACAAAGAAAGATCAGCACGGCGAACATGGTTTTCATGGTGTTTATCATTGGCGTGATCCGGTTTCTGTTTTTTCAATCAGGTCCTTGCTGTGGAGCACCAGTTTGCGGTAACCGCCTTTGCCGGCGGGCTTCGAAAAATCAAGATACTTCCCCAGCCTGGCCGGCTCCAGCCACAGCGTTTTTCCATGACGGTCGCGGAGTTGTATGCTGATCTGCCCATCGAAACGCAGATCGCCAACGGGGAGCTCGGCTTTTCTGACGGGTGTACCAGCCTCCCATTTGTAGGCGATAGCCGAAGGAAAATCCTGGCTGATCTCCAGGGAAACTAGTTCGTACTGAAAGGGTGCATGCACCTTGAGCCCTCTGACCTTCCCTGCGGGCTTTACAAAAAAACCATAGACACCGGGACAGGAAACCGGGGCGGCATAATGGCCTTCGCTCTCCCCGGAGGCTTTTACATAGGCGGGCTGATGGATCAACTCCCAGTAATGGCCAACCGGATTCCATTGGTACCAGGCCACGTTCTTATACACCTTTGAGGAGGATGCGAGGAGATTCAGGCTGACCGGCTCGGGCAGGCAACGCCTGGACTGCAACTTCACTTCACTCACCGACAAAGCACGCAACACCTTTCCTTCCCTGGTAAGGGTGGTATACCGGCCGGCCAGTTCTTCCATCTTCAGCTGCCGTATGTTCACGGCATCACCCGGCTGCGCCCGGATTCCGGACCCTGTCATTCCCACGCATCCTGCCGCCAGCAGGAACCACCATTTTTTCATGCCTTCTTTATTTTATCTGGTCCAGATACACCGCATCAACCGTGTCAAAATCATCGTGGAGCGAATAGCCATGCTCCGGTATGCTGTACATTCTTCCATCCACCTCTACCTTCCCCCTCATGCTTTCGGGTATACGGTACCGTTTGCCCAGCTGCCGCTGCAGGGGGCTTTCGGCGGTATGCAACACCTGACCGCCGGCATCAATCATGCTGAAGCGACCTGTCAGTTCCATCACGTCCACCGGAACAATAAATAACGCCACCGTACCTCCGTTGATGATCTGTGCGGACCAGCATTGCGATTCCGCTGAGACCAGCTCCGCCTTCTGAAAGGAAAGGTGCGGAGGCGCACTCAGGTACAGCACCTGCATGGCCGAACGCGGTAAGGAGGAAAGCCGGTAATAGCCCTCGCGCGGAAGCGTTACGGGATAATAGTCGGCCGAGGCGATTCTTAGCTTCTTCTTTCCTGCGTTCTTCAGCAGCAGCCACATGCGCAGCGAATCTTCATAATATTCCATGATCCATTCCGTACCGGCCCCGCCACCCGACAGCGGGATCAGCAGTTCATCAGGGGTCACTGTTCCGTTGGCGGGCCGGTAATGAAACATCGTCAGTGTTTTCCAGCCTTTCCTGTTCAGTATCACGGGAGGCGGTTCCGTCGTGCCCGCTTCTCCCTGTCGGGCCTCCACCGTGTGTATCTCCGGCAGCGCACTTCGGTTGAGGAGGGAACACAAGGGTTCGCGCAGAAGCATGCCGGGGCGCAGCGCAATCAGGGTATCCTTCAGGCAAAGCGAATCCGTCGGCATCCCAGGCTGCGAATTCACGGCATAATAATCCTTCGGCAATTCATACCGAATCAGCAAAGAAGAGGAGCGCAGCTGATGCTGACGCAAGGCGTCTGCCGCCGGCATGATCCGTCCGGAAATAATTTTTTCGGGAACCCCTTCCTCCATCAGCACGGACCTGACCTCCCGAAGGCGCCTGCGCGACAGTTCCTGCGCGGCAGATCTGACCGCCTTCTCCTCCGCCTGCAGTACTTCGATTCGGAGTGCACGGAACAGCTCGTTGTTGTTCTTCCGGATGAACTCCCGCTCCAGCGAATCAGGCCGGAACTCCGAACCGGAATACTGAATACGGATCTGGCGAATCATGGAATCGCCGGGCGCTCCGTTGTGCTGGCCGGAGCTGAAATGCACCGAGAGCAGCAGCAGTACCGGCGTCAGGAAGGTCCTGAAAGGAAAACAAAGAAGGATTTTCATGAGCCGGGTTTAGGCGGAAAACAACATTCCGTCCCTGCTTATTGTGACACCGGCATGAAATTTAATTCTTGTTTCTGCTTCCACAATAACTGAAAGACCCGAACGTTTGGAGCCCTCCCGGAAAAAAAACCTCCGGCCCTCAAGCGATCCGGGCTCGCGGTAGCAGCGACCTTACATCGCCGCTTCCAGCACGTAGAGGAAAAATCCGGCCAAAGCTGCGGATACGGGTATCGTTAGTATCCAGGCCCATACCAGTTGCAGGGTGACGCCCCAGCGAACGGCGCTGATCCGCTTGGTCAGGCCCACGCCCACGATGGAGCCCGTAATGGTATGGGTGGTGCTCACCGGTATTTTAAAATGCTGGGTGCCGAAAAGCGTGAGGGCACCCGCGGTTTCCGCGCTGAACCCTTCAAACGGCGTGAGTTTGGTAACCTTCTGGCCCATGGTTTTTACAATTTTCCAGCCGCCGATCATGGTACCGGCCGCGATGGCCGAATAGCAGGCCAGCGGGACCCATCCCGGCAGATCGTGCATGCCGCCGATTACGCCATGGCTCATCATGGCCGCCGCGATGATCCCCATTACTTTCTGCGCGTCGTTGCCGCCATGGCCCAGGGAGTAGGCCGCGGAAGAAACCAATTGCAGTCGACGGAAAATGCGATCCACCCTCGAAGGATTGGCGCGCCGGCAGATGTGGAGGGTGATGACCGAAATGATGTACGACATCAGCATACCCAGTACCGGTGCCAGCACGATGAAATAAACAGTGGGCATCACTTTGTCGTACTGGATGGCATCGAAACCGCCGGCATGGGCAATCCCGGCGCCTGCAAAACCTCCGATGAGCGTATGCGAAGAACTCGATGGAATTCCCCACCACCAGGTGAGCAGATTCCAGATGATGGCTGCAATCAGGCCGGCCAGCACCACGGTGAGTGTAATGTTTTCCGGTCGCACCGTTTTCGCGACGGTATCGGCCACCTTCAACTCAAAAATCCAGTAGGCGATGAAATTGAAGAGCGCGGCCCAGACCACCGCCGCGGTGGGACTCAGTACCTGGGTGGAAACAACGGTGGCAATGGAGTTGGCGGCATCGTGAAACCCATTGATGAAATCGAAAATCAGAGCCAGAACGATGACGATGATGAGCAGGTTTTCCATATGCCCGGCTTATGCCATCTTAATGATGATGGATTCAATCACATTGGCGGCATCTTCGCATTTGTCGGTAGCGGTTTCCAGGCCGTGAAGTATTTCCTTCTTCATGATGATCTTCACCGCATCCTTCTCGTTGGCAAA
Source organism: Bacteroidia bacterium (assembly GCA_016788185.1). Classification (GTDB taxonomy): domain Bacteria; phylum Bacteroidota; class Bacteroidia; order AKYH767-A; family OLB10; genus JAJTFW01. The sequence goes on from JAEUTF010000241.1 coordinate 4,276, forward strand.
CAATCCGGCCACGGCATGATCAAAAATATCATCGGCGTGGTTTTCGATGCTGTTGATGCGTACCAGCGACGCCGTGATGTCACGCATCTTCCGCATGTTCTTCAACTCCAGTACCGCCGATTTCAGTTCCTGGGTACTTTGCTGAAGCAGCTCGCACAACTTGATGATATCGTTATCGAACTGCTCAATTTTATACAGCTCCATCCGCTTGGAGGAACCATGGATGTAATCCACCACATCGTCAATGGAGGTGACCAGCCGGTGGATGTCCTCCCGGTCAAACGGGGTGATGAAGTTCCGGCCCAGTTCCAGAAAGATTTCGTGCGTGATTTCATCCCCGGCATGTTCCAGTTGTTCAATCTTTCTGAACCAACGCGTTCTCTCCTCGGGCTCTGATGTAACCAGCTGATACATAGCTTGCCCGCACTCGTGCAGGTTGGTTACGGCTTTATCAAACAAGGGGAAGAATTTCCGGTCCTGGGGAACGAAGTACTTGAGGAAACCGAGCGATGACATGGGCGAAATTTGAAGCTACGAATGTAAACTTTTTGTTTCTAAAATGTTAAGGGCGCCAAATCAGAATTTATGCACAGCAGGAAGCCGGCCTGCCTCCTCCCGCCACGAATACAGGGCTGAGGCAAAGCCCTATCTGCCTATCTTTGTGCCCCATGTTTGAGAATAAGCAAAACCGCACGGAGTTAAGCAGTATCGGGGAATTTGGCCTCATTGAACACATTAAACAGAGTGTAAAACTGAGCCAGCCCGGTTCACTGAAAGGCATCGGTGACGATGCCGCGGTGATCGACAACGGTCCCGGCCGCACCGTACTGACCACCGACATGCTGGTGGAAGGCGTGCACTTCGACCTTACCTATACCCCCCTTAAACACCTGGGCTATAAAGCGGTGGTGGTTAACCTCAGCGACCTTTGCGCCATGAATGCACAGCCACGGCAGATTCTCTGCGCCATGGCCCTGTCGAACCGTTTTTCGCTGGAGGCTGTGGAAGAACTGATGTCGGGCATGCTGCTGGCCTGCGAACGGTATGGCGTCGACCTCGTTGGCGGCGACACCTGTGCCTCCGGTCAGGGACTAACGATCAGCGTAACCGCCATCGGTCATGCGCAGGAGCAGGATCTGGTGTACCGCTCAGGCGCACAGGTAAACGATCTGATCTGCGTCACCGGCGATATCGGCGCGGCCTACATGGGACTCCAGCTCCTCAACAGGGAGAAGAAAATATTTCTCGAAAACCCCGGTGTACAACCCGAGCTGCAGGGGTACGATTATCTCCTCGAAAGGCAGCTGAAGCCCGAGGCGAGGCTCGACATTATTCAGCGCTTCAAAACCTGGTACGTGAAACCCAGCAGCATGATCGACTTGTCCGACGGACTGGCCTCGGACGTGATCCATCTCTGTAAAAATTCCAACACCGGCTGCCAGCTGTACGAAGAAAAACTTCCGCTCGATCACCTCACCGTTCAACTGGGACCGGAGCTGGGACTCGACCCCACGGTGGCGGCATTGAACGGAGGCGAAGACTATGAGTTGCTCTTCACCCTGCCGCTCAGCGAATACGAAAAAATAAAAGACCGGGCGGAGGTGAGTGTCATCGGGCACATGACCGATGCCGCCTCCGGCTACCGCTTCATCGACCGGCAGCAAAACGTTCACGAGCTCAAAGCCCTGGGCTGGGACGCTTTCAAATCCTGAACCCTCTTCCATCTCTGAAAACACAGCGCTCTGCGGCTGAACCTTATGCGAATCGCGATTACCGGATCAAGAGGCATCCCCAACAACTACGGAGGCTTTGAGCAGTGCGCCGAAAACCTGGCCGTCTTACTGGCAAAAGCTGGGCATTCGGTTACCGTGTACAATCCCGGCTACCACGACTACAGCGGGAATGATTTTAACGGCGTTCGTATTGTGAAGCAGTGGAATCCCGAAAAAAGCATGGGCACCGCCGGCAATTTCATTTACGATTACCTCTGCATGCGCCACGCCCTGCGGGAAAAATGCGACATCCTCCTGGTGCTGGGGTATACCACGGCCTCCGTCTTTTTTCCATTTCTGAAGAAGCGGAACAGTATTCTGGTGACCAACATGGACGGCCTGGAATGGAAGCGCGACAAATGGAATGCGCTGGTAAAAAAACTCGCCAAATGGTTTGAATCCCTCGGTGCCCGGTACGGCGGACACCTGGTGAGCGACAACGGTGAAATCCGGAACTACCTCCTCCGGGAATACGGCAAGGACAGCACCTTCATTGCGTACGGCGCCGAAATTTTTGAGACCCCTGACCCACAGGTGCTGCAGGAGTACGGGGTGGAAGCCGGCCGCTACGACCTGCTGATTGCCCGCCTTGAAAAGGAAAACAACATCGAAACCATTCTCGACGGCATCGTATTATCGGGTGCACAAACGCCTTTTCTGGTCATCGGAAAACACCAGACCAGCTACGGCGAATACCTCAAAGCCAGGTACCGTATGCATCCTTCCATCCGTTTCATGGGAGGCATTTACTACCTGAATCACCTCAACAACCTGCGGACCTTTGGGCGCTACTATTTTCACGGGCACTCGGTGGGAGGTACCAATCCTTCCCTGCTGGAGGCCATGGCTTCAGGGGCCTATATCCTTTCGCACAACAACCTTTTTAACCGCGATGTACTCGGCGAACAGGCCTTCTACTTCAGCACCCCGAAGGAGGTGGCGGCCTTGCTGGCCGATACGGCCCTCCTTGAATCCAAACGCCGGCTTTTCGTAGAGGCGCAACGTGAGAAGATCAGGCAGTTTTACAACTGGAAAAAAATAGCGGGTGAATACGAAGCCCTCTTCCGGAAGCTGCTGAAACACTGAAAGCCGGTGGGAACCGGTTACCACGCTGCTGAACCGGCACAGGACCTGGCAAGGTGACCGGCGCCCTGTACGGATACGCCATGGTACCGTCGTTTTCCCCGGTAGTTCAGCATACAGATCCGCCAGCGCAGACCGAAAGAGGTGAATCCCTGTATTTTAAAGGCCTGTTTTCCGGAAGCGTACAAGGCCTGCCTTCCCTTCATGAATAAAAAGGTAAATGATACAGGGATTAAGCCTTTCTGCTTAATTTTGCTCTCTCAATTTAAAAACAAAATACTATGGCTTTCACACTTGCCCCCCTTCCCTACGACTTCAGCGCCCTGGAACCGCATATCGATGCCAGAACCATGGAAATCCACCATGGCAAGCACCACCAGGCCTATGTCACCAACCTCAACAACGCCATTGCGGGCACCGATGCTGAAAACATGAGCCTCGAAGACCTCTGCAAAAACATCTCTAAATTCCCCATGCCGGTACGTAACAACGGCGGCGGCCACTGGAACCACAGCTTCTTCTGGAGCATCATGGCACCTAACGCCGGTGGTGTACCGACCGGAGAATTGGGTGATGCCATCCAGTCCACCTTTGGCAGCTTTGACGAATTCAAAACGAAATTCAATGCGGCAGGGGTAGGGCGTTTTGGCTCCGGCTGGGCATGGCTCATTAAAAACAGTTCCGGAAAGCTGGAAATCTGTTCCACACCCAACCAGGACAATCCCCTGATGGACATCGCCGAAGTAAAAGGAACACCCCTGCTCGGCTGCGATGTATGGGAACACGCCTATTACCTCCACTATCAGAACCGTCGTCCCGACTACCTCGCCGCCTGGTGGAATGTGGT
>JAEUTF010000021.1 GCA_016788185.1 Bacteroidia bacterium
TGCACCATTTCAAGCGATATCGACGGATGCATATAGCTGGACACATTCCAGTTGGCCAGGTTCTGTGGTGCAGACCAGGCGCTGCCGTTGGCATCATTCGCTTTTACATAATTCAGCTGCAGATGAAATGCGCCGCTGTAAAAATCATCGCGGAACACGGCTACGGCGGGATTACCCTGGATAGTTTCCAGTTGCAGGAAACTCCGGTTGTCAGTGCCCGGAATCAGTACCTGGGGCAGGGGCCAGAGCGTGCCCAGGGCATCGGCAGCCCGCACATAGACGATGTCTGAAAGGTGATCGTTGAAGGCGATGGCCGGATGATCGTTGATCTGCTGTAAGCTCATGCCGGGAGTTGAATTCATGTTTATATCCAGTGACAGGGGAGCCGTCCAGGTATTGCTGATGTAGTCACTTGCGCGCTGGTAAAACAATTCGCAGGTGGCGGAGCCGAGAAAGCCGGACCGATGTGTGTAGGCCACGGCAGGTTGTCCGTTCATCACCACCATATCAAGGTTGTCATGATTGCCGGCATGCAGCAGGTATGGGCTTCCCCAGAAATCGCCGTTCACATCCAGTGCCTGGATGAAATGGAGTCCGTCGGCTACATCGAAAAGGATACAGGGCCGGCCATCGAGGATGACGGCCTTGCATCCCGACAAACTGCTTGCCGGAAAAGGATCGGGTACGCCGCCGGCCAGTACCTGCGGACTCCCCCAGGTGTTGCCCAGCGGATCGTTGGCACGCAGGTACATGAGTTCAAAATAGAAGGGGCTGTTACGTAAATAGACGACGGCGGGATGGCCGTTCACCATCAGCAGTTGGGGATGTTGTCCGTTGTCCGTTTGCAGGAGTAACGGAGTGGTCCAGGTGTTACCTTCCGGATCAATGGCTCTGGAGTAGAACAAATGGCCTGAAGAATTTCCGCAAACCATGGCCAGACTCCCGTTCATCATTTCCAGATCGGAACTGATACCACTCATTCCTGCAGCGGGATTGAATGCCGCCGGCCAGGCATCCGCTTCTGCCGGAACCTGGTAGCTGATGCTATAGGTTCCAGGGCTGAGTCCGGCAGGATTAAAGGTAAGGCCGCTTACCCCGGGTCCGCTGAAAACGCCTTCCGGCACATTCGGGATAAGGGTTACCGGCGAGGCGGTGCTGCACAGGGTGGAGGCAGGGCCGGTGAATCCGGCATCGGCCGAAGCACGCACCAGGGTGGATTGTATTTGCGTAGCTTCACAGCCGTTATTGATTACCGAATAGCTGATGTCGAAATAGCCGCTTCCGGCAAGGGCAGGACTGAAACTGCTGCCGCTGATGCCACCACCGCTGAAGAGGCCGCCGGGTGTTTCGGGACTGAGTGTGGAGGCCGGGTCACCCTCGCAGTATTCCGGTAAGAGTCCGCCAAAGGAAGCATCAGGGGGATCCGCCACAGCGATGGTTTGCGCGGAACTCGCGCCGCAATGCCCAAGGCTGATGCGCGTGTATTGCAGTTCCATCGCGGCTTCCTGGTAAAAAGACAGGGCCGCTTTGCCTTTCACCTCCGCCAGGGCAGGATGGAAATACCGGGGATCCGGCAGGCTGGTCGTCCAGCTGCTGACCCAATCGGCACTGCCCCAGTTGTACCCGTCCGTGTCCATGGATTCATCGTAATAGAGTTCAACGTTATCGCTGCCAAATGGAAACTGGGGTTTCACGGCATAAACAACAGCAGGCTTGTTGCGAATGTTCTCGAGGCGGAAAAGTATCTGGGAGGAAAGAGGATTCTGATAGAGGTGCATGGTGTAACCCGGCCAGCTGCTGCCGTAAGTGTCGCCAGACTGTTTGTACCACAAACTGCCGGTTGTGCTCACATAAGCCACCGCCGGTTTGCCATGCGCCAGCGTGGCAGAAAGATAGCGGTCGGCGGTATAATCGATAAAGGCCGGAGTACTCCAGGAGGTCCCCGTGTTTCCCGTGGCCTGCGTATAGTACATTTCATAATCCGGACCAACGGGTACATTGTAGGCGATACCGGGACGACCGTTTACAACGACCATGTCGAGGCTACGTACCATACCGGCAATGGTACTCACGGCTTGCGGAAGGTTCCAGGTACTGCCATCGGCGGTGGCGGCCAGCCGGTAATACACGCCGGAGGCAAGGCAATAACTGACGGCGGGCATGCCGTTCACCAGCCTGAAACTGCAGGCATCGTATGGCCCTGCCGTGTTGGAAGCGCCACTGGCGAGGATGACCGGACTGCCCCAGGTATTTCCGGACGGATCCAGCGCCCTGCAGTATTTTACGGTAGTGGTACCCGTTACCCCTTCGGTGTACACCACGGCGGGGTGACCGTCCACGATCTGAAGGCTCATGCAAAATCCACCGTTTGGCGACGGATCAATGACCACCGGGCTTCCCCATGCCGCACCCGTCGAATCCAGGGCACGCCGGTAGCTTGCTACAGGACCGCTACCGGCCAGATATCCGTTGTACGCCAGGGCCGGATAACCCTGAATCACCTGCATGGAGGAAAAGATGCCGGTTCCGTCTCCGTTCCCTGCTGCCACCGGCGGTGCCCAGTGCGCCATCATGGGATAGACCGTGCGCACGATTGTATAGGGTCCTCCGGCACCGGCCATGGCAGGATCGAAGGTGTTTCCCATTACACCGGGCCCGTAAAACATGCCCATCTGGCTGGACGGGTTAAGATCAATCGGACCCTCGTTAAGGCAGATCACCGGATCGAGGGTGGTGAAGGAAGCATCCCCCTGCGGCATCACATCCAGGTATGCCACCGATGAATCGGTGCAGGTTCCATCCGACAGGGTATATACGATGCGGTGAGTACCTGAACCGGCCAGGGTGGGGCTGAAACTGCTGCCGCTTATTCCTGTACCGGTAAATGTTCCGCCCGGAAGGTTGGGTACAAGCGTGACCGGAGCATCGCCCGCACAATATTCATCCAGATACCCGCTAAAGCCGGCATCCGGCGTGAAGGCTTCCAGTACCGTCACGTTGGCGGAAGCGCTGCATCCGCTGTTACTCACGGTGACGGTATACGTACCTTCTGTGCTTACGTCGATAGACGCGGTGGTGGCCCCGGTTTCCCAGAGATACGTGCTGCCACCCGCTGCGGTAAGTGTGACGGAGGTACCGCTGCAAAGGGTGACGGGCGAGGACGGTGAAAAGGATATGGTCGGCGCCGTGCTAAAGGTTACGTCGACCACATTGCTGCCATAACATCCGTCCACTGTAACGGAATAGCTGCCGGTGGCGCTTACCGTTATGCTCTGCGTGGTTTCGCCGGTACTCCAGAGGTATGCACTGCCTGCACTCGCGGTGAAGCTAAGCGGTAGTCCGTCACACACGGTGACGGGTCCGGAAGGGGAAATGGTGGCAAAAGAAAGATCTGTCACCCAGAAATTGGACGCGCTGCCGGAGCAATTGATGTCGCCATCGGCAGAAGCGCTGGTGCCGGCCAGATGCAGGTGACCACCCGGAAGTTGAATGATATTTTCTCCGGTATCATCCTGGCTACCTCCGATCGTTTTCTGCCACATCAGGGTGCCAGAAGGATTTGTTTTGATCAGCCAGATATCTTTTGCGCCGTGGTTGGAGGAAACCTGCAGGTCGTTTGACAATACATGACCTGTAAAGAGATAACCGCCATCGCTGCTTTGTATGATATCCTTTCCAATATCATCTGCAGAGCCTCCATAACATTTTTTCCAGACCAAGTTGCCTGCCGGACTGAATTTCGCGGCAACGAAATCCATGCCACCGTGCTGATCGGGCATGTAAGCTATGGTGGAGTTGCTGTATCCTCCTGCAATGAATCCGCCGTCAGCCGTTTGCCGGATGCAATGAAAAGCCTCATCGTTATCACCACTAAACATACGCTGCCATTCAACCACTCCGCCGGCATCCATCTTTATCAGCCAGCCGTTTTCACCGGGAAACCCGCCAAGACCAACATTGGAAAATGTACCACCTGCAAAGATGAATCCTCCATCGCTGCAGGTGGAAACCGAATGCAGTTCATCGGTGCCGCTGCCACCGTGTCTCGATGACCATTGAATCACACCGCTGCTGTTGATTTTAAGAATCCATGCTTCGTGTATACCCGGGGTACTGGCCAAGTCACCGTCGCCGGAGTTGGTCTTGCCCACAAGCACATATCCTCCGTCAGGGCTGGCTGTGATTTTTTTGAGAAAATCATACGAAGAGCCGCCATAGGCGCGTTGCCACTGCAGTACTCCGGCGCTGCTTAGTTTTACTACCCATCCATCGTGGGCGCCATGGTTGCCACTTACATCTCCGTTGTTTGAAAGCGTGGCACCGGCCATCACGAAGCCACCGTCACTACTCTGAGCAACAGACTGCCCCCAGTCAATATCAGTTCCCCCAAGAGATGTCTCCCATTCTATGTTCCCGGCTGCATTTGTTTTTATCACCCAGGCATCACGGTCGCCGTGTGACGAACTCACATCTCCATCCGTGGAGTAGGTGCTTCCCACCATGATGTATCCACCGTCAGCGGTACGTTTTACTTCTGATAAAAGATCATGACTGCTTCCGCCGTAACAATGTTTGTTGCTGAGCGCAGGGATGGTATAGGGATTGGAAAGGAAGGACGTGCTGATGCTTGCTTCCTCTTGGCAGATTCCGTCGCTCACCGTCACTGTAAAGTTATCGGCGATGTTAGCCAGAATGGAGGAGGTCGTGGCTCCGGTACTCCAGAGGTATTGTGATCCTCCGGCAGCCTGCAGGATTACGGCACTGCCCGGGCAGAAGGATGTTGGCCCGCCGGGCGTAATGGTGGCAGGCGGTGTGCTTGAGAAATTAACGGAAACCGGGTCACTGACATAACATCCGTTCACGGTAAGTGTATAAACGCCTCCGCTGCTCACTACGATGCTCTGTGTGCTGGCGCCATTGCTCCATGAGTAGGAGGAGGCAGCTGTTGCATTTAATGTCACGGAAGGCAGATCGCACACATTGACCGGATTGAATGGGGTAAAGGCGGCATGTGATAATTTCATCATCCAGAAGTCCGAGTCACCGTGATGGCCGCTGATGTCAAAATCGTTGGAGGCTGTGATTCCTGTACACTGGTAGCTCCCGTCCGCATTGTACAGGAGTTTTACTCCGGCATCATCTGCAGTACCACCATATGCTTTTTGCCACTGAAACGCACCGTTCGAGTTCAGGTGGAACATCCAGGCATCCGTGCCACCCATCAATCCTGACACATTTCCGTCCGTTGAATTGGCATTGGCGATAACAGTATATCCGCCATCGGCAGTCTGTACGATGTCCGAGCCGGAATCGTCACCACTTCCTCCCGACATGGTTTGCCATTGAATAAAGCCGTTGTGATCCAGTTTTACCGTCCACACATCCAGTCCGCCATGATGCCCGCTGACATCACCCGTATTGGAGTTGCTTTGACCCGTGAAAATGAACCCGCCGGGAGAGCATGCCTTGATGGCGGCCGCCTCTTCCGAGGCCGTTCCTCCCAATGTTCTTTGCCAGATACTATTGCCTGCCGCATCGGTTTTTACCAGCCATGCATCTTTATTGCCGTGGTTTCCGCTCACATCGCCATCGTTGGAAGTGGTTTCCCCACAGAACAGGTAATTCCCGTCAGGTAACAGAAGTATATCTCTGAAAGATTCGCCTGCTGTTCCTCCCAGGCATTTTTGCCATTGTAAGGCGCCGGTAGAGCTTATTTTTACCAGCCAGGCATCTTCAAGTCCGTGGTTGCCCGATACGTCTCCGTTGTTGGAGCTGGTCTTTCCGGCCAGTAAAAATCCTCCATCTGCCGTTCTTTCAACAGTGGTGAGACGGTCGGAAGAGTTGCCTCCAACACACAATTGCCAAAGCAAGGTACCTGTACTGCTGATTTTGAAAATCCAGCTGTCATGTGATCCGTGGTTGCCGCTCACATCGCCGTTATTCGATAGGGTAGTGGCGGCAACAACGTATCCGCCATCAGCACTGGTAACTGCATCATAACCCCATTCAGCATCCGTGCCGCCGTAGTTTTTCTTCCACTCAATAGCCCCCGAGCTGTTGGTTTTCACAATCCATACGTCCGATGAACCGATATTATCAGAAATATCATGGTCGTTTGAAAAGGATTCACCGGTCAGGAGATGGCCTCCGTCCGCTGTAGCGAGGATGCTGTGTAGATTCTCAAATCCTGAACCACCGTAGCATTTTTTGCGGAGGATGCCCGGTGCAGCGGCGGGTGTTCCCGGAACGGTAACCGTACTGCTGAAAACGGCTGAACAGGATCCTTCAGACACGGTGACCGTGTAGTTTCCTGCGGTGCCCGTAGTGAGCGCGGCGGAGGTGGCGCCCGTACTCCATTGATAGGCGGTACCTCCTCCGGCGGTAAGGGTAACACTTCCGCCCGGACAGAAACTCAGCGCACCTGAAGGGCTATAGGTTGCGGTACTGAATTCATCCGCTCCGAAGTCGGGGGTAATGCACCTGGGTTCGTTGTCAATGTCGAGGCTGACACCGAGGTTCAGCGCGGTGTTGTTGAGCGCCGTGTTCGCAGGGGTCAGGTGCAGGTCGGTGGAAGAGATAAAAACAGGCATGGCATCAAAGGAAGCGAGGTCCTGTGCCGTCGCAGCCTGCCAGCTGCTTAACTGGGTATAGGGGGTACCGGTAGCATCTAAACCGCCTGACCGGCCATATGCGTCTACCAGCGGAACTCCGCCCGATATGTCAAAGGCATTGGGGCCCGACACAAAATTGCTGAACGTGGCGGACAAGGTTCCGATGGCCGTGAGCCGGTAGGCGTTGGTAAGGATGCGCAGGAAGCTGATGATGTTGTTCCGGATGTATATTTTAGGATCCCCGTTTCCATAGGCGATGGCATAGCTGTGCGCCCCCATGCCGGGCCCGTAGCATTTAATCGTGTTGAAATCAATGTATCCGTTGGCTCCGCCTCCGTAAAGGATGGCCGCGATGAATTCATTGCCCAAAGCCGGTGAATACACCCGGTTGATCATGTTGTTGCGGACAAAGAAATTTCCGGTGGTCACATCGTTGATCACGATGCCAAAGGCCGAATAGCCGCCGGGATGCGATTGATCGATTTCCCGGATGGTATTGCCGCTGATCACAGCTCCGATCACATCGTCGCCGGTAAATACGCTGTTGGTATTGGCGGGTATCAGGCCAAGGGCGATGCCGAAGGCCGTGCCGCTGAATCCGATGGTACCGTTGTGCCGTACCACGGCGATGCGGTTGGCGGAAATGACGGGTGAAGTCTCGTAGCGCAGGTAAATGCCCCCCGCCGTCAAAGCATCGGGTTCGGCATCATCCAGATCATTGTCATGTATATTCGTATTGGCGTTCCTGTTGGAGGCGCTCCCTCCGGCGGAGTAGATGCCGTACTGCACTTTGCTGATGCGGTTGTGCTGAAAGGTGTTGTCGTCATTGTCGGTACCGTTGCCGCTCAGACTGATTGCGTTTCCGCCGCTGTAAATGCCGAACAGAGTTCCGGCATTGCTCAGCGTAGAACTTCCGATGAGCCGGTTGTTGAGGATGGTGTTGTGGGTAGCGCCCGCACCGGCACCCAGGCTGTGCAGGCCGATGATACTGGCGGCGCTGTTGCTGTAGTTGAGGAAGGTGAGATCCTGGCTCGCGGAGCCGGCCAGGCCGCTGTTGGTTCCGTTGATGGTGACATAGTCGGCTCCGTTCAGGCGGATGAGTCCGGTGGCGCTGCTCCCGGCAATGACCGGCTGAACACCGGCTTTGGGTTTGAGGGTGAAACCGGCAGAGGGACCCGCGCCGGCAAGGGCATGGATCACCACCGGGAAGGTTTCGGAAGAGGCGTAGAGGTTGTCTTCCAGTTCAAAAGTGACTGCGCAGGAAAGGCCGGTGGCATTCAGGCGTGCCACGGCGTTGCTGAGGGTGTTGAAAGGAAACGCCTGCGCATAGCCGATGGTATAGGTGCCGCAGAGGGGATCCATCACCGTTATCGTGCCCATGATCCCGTCGTTGGAAGTTTGTTCGTCGAGCGGCAGTTCGGAAATGGCCTGAATGTTGTATTGGCCGGGCAGCGGCAGGTTGACGGAGGGGAAGGTAACGATGCTGCTGGCGCCGGCGGGCAGGACCGGGATGGAGAACACCTGGTTATACACCACCGCGAAGGAAGAGTTCAGGATGCGGTAGCGTACAGGAATGTTGCTTTGCGAAAGTTGTCCTTGGTTGGTGAATAGCGCCTGAGGGGAAAAAACGGCCGCCGAAGAAACGATGTCGCCGTTCTGCGGCGCCACGAAATCCGTCGCTTCAATATCCTTGTTGAAGACCAGCTTCGTCTTGTCCTTCTTTTTTTCAACGACGAAGGAATGTACCGGGACGATGGCCGGCAGGATTTCTGTTACGGCCAGCAGAATAAAAAACAAGAGTACGGCAGTTGTACTCCTGCTTGCGGTCGTCTTCCTCTTTTTTTGGATGACCGTCGATTTTACCTGCGTTTGCATGCAATGGCTCTTCATGGGCTTGGTTTTTATGATCCCTGCAACGGGGACAAAATCAAAGCTACGTTTCAGGTCAATACGATGCAAATGGGAAAGCGCTGTTATAAACTGTTTATCAGCTATTTACATGGCAAAAGGAAAGCCTTTTTTACCGGATTCCTGCTGCATCGTGCCGAATGCCCGGTGAATACTGCCAAATTCTAAAAAGTGCAGGTTTCCTGAAAGTAATCGGAAAATATGGTCTTAATTTGTGTCAGGCAGATGCCGTTGTGATCAATCCACGCGGTACGGGCCGTATGTTGTGGTATCGATCAGGGTAGACGGATACCTTTCATTTCAGCCCTGGTCCTGAACAGAAAGATCAGATGAACAAGTTGTTTTATTTTTCAGTTGCCCGTCCCGGCAGATGTTTTCCGGTTCTGATCCGGCGGAAAAGAAGTGTCCTGTTTATTCTGTGGACTGTGTTTTCCTTGTTGGCCGGCCAGCCGCTCATGGCCCAGGAATCCGGCTGGGCCGATACATTGAAAGCAATCCTTCAATCCGGAAAGCCCGACAGCCTCCTGGCGCAGGAGCTCGGAGATAAAGCCTTTTTTCTGACGGTGCAACGAAAGCTCTCCGACGCCGATAGGTTTATTGAGGCACAGGCCCTGTCGGCCAGAAAGAGCGGCAACAAATCACAAATGGCCTATGCGATTTATACCTCCGCCGTGCGGTTTTATACCCCTTCCGCTGGGGATACCATGTTGAATAAACTGAAGGAGGCGGTATCCTTGTCGGAGCAGGGCAGCAACCTGCTGATACGCATTAAATCCTATCGTTTACTGGCGCAGTATTACGAAACAAATTCGAGGATTGAGGAAGCGAAGGAGGCCATCGGAAAAGCCTTGCTGTATGCCGGGCAGCTGAAGGATGAAAATGAGATGGCCAAGGTCAACTTGACCTATGGCATTGTGTTGGCCAGAACGGAGGACCAGAAGGGCGCCCTGGAGCGATACATCGCCGCCATTTCCTACCTGGAGAATTCGGTGGACTTCCGGAGTCTGGCCGTCGCCTACAACGCAGTAGCCAATATACTCTTCAACAGCAAGGATATTGATAAGGCCCGGTTATACTACCAGAAAAACCTTTCGCACTGCCGCCGGAATTACAAACCGTATCTGACAACTGCGTATCTGGGCATGGCCACCTGGCATTATACGAGCCAGAGCCTCGACAGCGCCTTGCATTATTATACATTGGCCGATTCGGCGATGCAGGTATTTTCCGAGTTTTCCCGGCTTCATGTGGTGTATACCAACAAGGCAAGCATCTATCAGCAACTGGGCAGAATGGATTCAGCCGCTGTTTATCACCGCAAATCAATTGATCTTGCCGGACAGCTGAGTAAGCTTGGCTTTGTCGGAAGAATGTATGTGAATTATGCCTCCTTCCTGCTGAAAATTTCGGAGCTGGATTCAGCCTTGAAAACCGTGGAGAAAGGCTATGAGATTGCCACGGAGGAGAAGGACGAAGAAGGCTGCTGGAGCGCCTTAAAACAGAAGGCAGAAATACTGTTCGCCATGCGTGATTACGACGGTGCCAGCCACTATTATAATCTAACGCTTCAGTACAAAGACAGCGTGGTATTGAGTGAGAAGCGGAGAGAGATCAACCGGCTGGTGGAAGAATACGAAAGTGTCAGAAAGCAAAGTGAGATTGTCGCCCTGAAGAACGAAAAGCGGATACAGTTGCTGGAGATTGAAAAGCAGCAGGCCATCATTCACGGAAACATGGAAGCTGCAAGGCAGAATCAATCTGAAATTGATCTGCTCAACAAGGAGAACATCATCAATGCGTTGAAGCTGCAGCAGCAGAAAGAAGAGATCGACCGTAAGAACATGGAGGCCAGGGCCAGAGAGCAGGACCTTTCCCTGAGCCGGCAGCGGGAAGAACTCAAGGAACGGGAGATTGAACAGCAGAAAAATTCCAAGTACATGATTATCGGAGGATCCTTCATGCTGGTCCTGTTTCTGGGCATGGCCTTTAATCAGTACCGCTTGTCGCAGAAACGCAGGGCGGAATCTGAGAAACACCAGATGCAGCATCAGCTCAGCGAGATGAAAATTGAAGCCCTGCGTGCACAGATGAATCCGCATTTTATCTTCAACGCACTTAACTCCATCAACCGGTACATCATCCGCAGCGATAAGGAAACCGCCAGCGATTACCTGGTGAAGTTTTCGAAGCTGATGCGGCTCGTTTTGGAAAATTCACGTTCCACTTCCGTCACCCTTCAAAATGAAACCGAAGCCCTGCGTCTTTACATCGAAATGGAGCAACTGCGCTTCGATCATAAATTTGATTACAGTATTTCCATCGATCCGCTGATCGACCGGGAGAACACTTCCATTCCGCCGCTCGTCCTGCAACCCTATGTGGAAAATGCCATCTGGCACGGCCTGCTCAACAAGGGCAGCAAGGGTAGGGTGGATATCAGCATCCGCTTGCTGGGCGAAGATCGTCTCTTCTGTATCATCGAAGACAACGGAGTGGGCAGGGAAAGGGCATCCGAATTGCGCAGCCAGACCCTGGGATCACAGCGATCCTTCGGAACGGAAATCACCAGGGAACGCATCAAACTGCTGAATGGCGATGACCGGCATTTCAAAATCATTGATCTTTATGATGATCAAAAGAATCCTAGCGGCACGCGCGTGGAAATTACCTTGCATACCATCACCGCCCAGGCGGCTTAATACCATACAGTATGATACGTTCGGTTATAGTTGACGATGAAATTTCCTGCACCGATATCCTGCACTGGCAGCTGGAAACGTATTGTCCCCAGGTGAACAACCTGGCCATTTGTAATTCCCCCGCCGATGCCCTTCACCGCATCAACGACCTGCACCCCGACCTCGTTTTCATGGACATCGAGATGCCGGGCATGAATGCCTTTGAATTGCTGGAAAAGCTGAAGCCGGTAAATTTTGATGTCATCTTCATCACCGCCTATAACCAGTTTGCCGTGCAGGCGTTCAAAGAGAATGCAGTGGATTATCTCCTCAAGCCCATCGAGAAGTCGGACCTGATTCAGGCAGTGGAGAAAGTGTCGGGAAAGCAAAAAAGCGACTCTGCGGAAAAAATTGAATCGCTGCTCAAATTGTTTCGTGAGCAGCTCAGCACCAACAAAAAAATAGCTTTGCCCACCGGTGATGGCATCTCCTTTATCAGCGTGGAGAAGATCGTACGCTGCGAGAGCGACAATAATTATACCTTTATTTTTCTCAGCACCGGCGAACGTATCCTGATCACCAAAACCCTCAAGCAAATCGAAGAATCGCTGGAGGCTTATCCTTTTTACAGAGTGCACCAGAGTCATCTGGTGAACCTGAATCATATTGTCAGATATGTGAAGGACCAGGGCGGCCACCTCGTGATGAGTGATCAGTCCACCATCACGGTGGCCCGGCAGAGAAAGGAAGGGCTGATGGAATTGTTTTCAAAATTATAGCCTGCACCCGCACATGTGCCATTTTATAAGTATCCTTGCGTCGTGAACGGAAGGAAGGCTCAGGCGCTCATGATTTTCAGAGTGGTCCTGGACAACCTAGGTGTGCGCGGAAAGGCACTGCCGGTATATGATCCTGCCGGACCCTGCTTTCTGATACTGGATACGGATGCAATTTCAAAAGAACATGAATTGGATACTCTTAGTGGTGGCCGGATTATTTGAAGTGGCCTTTGCCACCTGCCTTGGGAAAGCGAGGGAAAGCAGCGGACAGGAAGCCCTGCTGTGGTATTCGGGGTTTTTACTCTCACTGGCGATCAGCATGTTTTTGCTGATTAAAGCCACAGAGACCTTGCCCATTGGTACGGCCTATGCTGTATGGACCGGCATCGGCGCCGCCGGCACGGTCCTGATCGGCATTTTTGTTTTCAGGGAACCGATAGATTTCTGGCGCGTTTTCTTCCTTTGTACACTCATCGGGTCCATCCTCGGATTGAAAATGATGGCGCACTGAAACGGCTTTCAGAGCCCCCGGCTCAGGTGGAGCAATCCCTTTTGGAAAGCGGCCAGGCAGCATTGGAAGAAACTCATCCGCAGAATACTGAGTGATTACCACCAGAAAATTTTCTAAGGATCAGGTAAAGCAAGCCTATGTTTTTAATCGCTATTTTTCGCCATCCCGGAAAAATCCGCCGCAGGCCATCGCCCCGCCTATGACCCTACCCGTCACCACGCCTTCACACACCGTTCACGGCCTGTCGTGGCTGCGTGGTCTGGCCTCGCTGATGGTTTGCTTTTTTCATGTGAAGAAGTACATCTGGAAGGAGGTCAATCCTGATCTGTTTACGCGGCTCTGCATGGAAGGCTATCTGGGCGTATATGTGTTTTTTGTCATCAGCGGTTTTGTGATTCCCTATTCCATGCATGCGAAACAGTATACCGTTTCTAAGTTCTTCCGATTTCTTGCCAAGCGCATGCTGCGCATCGAACCCCCTTATGTCATTTTTGTGCTGATTCTCTTTGTCTGGACCTGGGGGCTGTACCACTGGAAGGGCTGGGGTAAACCCTGTCTCTACGATGCCAGGCAATTCCTGCTGAACATCACCTACCTGGCGCCCTTCTTCCAGGTGAAGTGGATCAGCCTTATTTTCTGGACCCTGGCTGTGGAGTTTCAGTTTTACATCCTCACCGGGCTGAGTTTCGGGCTCATGATGAAAGGTCGTACCTACCGTTATCCGCTCATGCTGTTGTTTACCGCGCTGGGCTTTGTGATCCCGGAGTCTTACCTCACCGTCTTTAACAATTATGTGTACTTCCTCGTCGGATTTCAGTCCTTTTTGTTTTATACGGGAAACATTAAATGGAAAGAGTACCTGCTCAGCCTCTGCTGCGCACTGGTGTATACCTGGTTTTTTGAGCTGGAGATGGCGGTCCCCTTCGTTTTGCTGACCCTGGCCGGAATTCATTTCCTGAACTATCGTTCATGGCTATCCGATTTTCTGGGAAACATCTCCTATTCCTTGTACCTGACGCACGGACTGGCCGGCGGCGCGGTGGCCATCTTCAGCATCGGAGTGATGAATGCAACCTGGACCTTCGTGACGGCCATCGCCGTTTCCATCCTGGTGGCCTGGATGTATTATACCCTGGTGGAGAAACCCTTTTTGAGGTGGTCGAAAAGGCTGAAGTACTGAGGAAATATTTCCCCTCCGGATAACCGAAACGATCAGGGGTGTGGCCAGTGAATTTTTTTGCCGAACCCCAGCGTATTGTCCGTCATTTTTATTTCACGGAGACGGAAAGCCCACAGCGTTCCCGCGTGTTCGCGGGCAAAGGGAAATTTATGATGGTACCTTTCGCTCAGGGTATCGGCCAGACCCGGGCTGATCTCTTCTTCAGGGAGCAAGCTACCTTTGTACTGGATACCGCGGAGGGCCTGAAGGTTCAGGCGGTCCGGAAGTATCGTTCCGGCCACCCGCGGATTCAGCAGCGCCTGCCGCATGTGCACGGTATTCGCATCGGATTTAATAATCAGGAGCGCTTGTTCTTCCCAAAAGGCGTAAAAGCAATTCGCGCAATGCGGCTGCTCGTGCCGGGATACGCACAAGGTCAGGGTGGTGTTTTCGTGCAGGAATCTGGACATGCGTTCATCCATACCTGGATTGGCTGTCATCCTGCTTGCTGCATTCAGGCCATCAGCAAACTGCTTCTTATCGAGGTGGCCCATCCTTCCAGTTTCTGTTTGGCATCGGCGCCGATCTGAGCATCCACATCCCTGAATCCGAAGTACATTTTGTCAAGTTCATCTTCGGAGAACAGCGATTCGGCAATCACAAAGAGTTCATCGTTTTCCACGGCAATGTGATCGAGCAATGCTTCAGTGTATTCCTCCAGTTGTTTTTGTGCTGAAGTATATTGTTTTTCAGAGAGGGCGACCCGTATATTTGATGTCATCTCACGGAATTCAGTGTGCTGACTGAACATTTCTGCCACTACGCCTTCGCCCAACAGTTCATTTTTTTTGGACATCAAAGGGAACAGGATGAGTTCTTCCTTATGATGGTGATACCGATCGGCATAATCCCTGAAATAATCCAGCAGTTCATGGCAGAGTTCTTCATACCGTTCCGTGTTTTGTGAAATCAGCGGTTTCAGTTGCTTTACAATATCAATGGCATTGATAATGTTGGCATGTTCTTCGTACAGCAGTTCGATGGTTTTATTCATATTATTTCGATTTTAAAGGATATTTAGTTCTTCAAAGCTTCTGCGGAGAAAGATTCCGATCATATCCTTCCGGTAGGTCCTGGAGTAGACGTCGTTCTCAACAATCCTGGGTTTTTTAACACAGTTCAAAATGACCTCATGGAAATCGAAAGGTGCCTTTGCTTCCAGAAGTACCGGACCGGGGTCTACCGCTCCCATGACTATTCTAACATTCATATTTTCATCTATGGCTACCGCCGTACTGAGCGAACTGAAATCCATCGCTTCGCGGGGCCTGAGTTTTTTAAATACACACTTTTGTTTGGGATGCAAAGGGAGCAGGATGGAAAGAAGAATGTCATCGCCGTTTATCAGACGAGGATGGATGCCGTGGCCACTGAACAGATCCTCCAGGGCTTGAATGCGGGTACCTTCATGGCTTGCAATTTCGATGCGGGCATTCAAGGCGATCAGTACCGGTGCGGTATCGGATACATACCTGGAGAAGCAGTTTTTCTTTCCTCCGGTGGCGATGCATACATCCCCATCGCATTTCAGGCAGTAACCAATGGCCTTCCGCCACCAGGCACTCTGGTTGAAAAAAGTACACCTGTTTTCACAAAGGAGGTTTCCGCCGATGGTGGCTGTTTTCCGGATGACCGGGGAGGCCACGGACTGTGCCGCGTTCAGAAGCGCCGGAAATAGCTGTGCGATATCTCCGACCGTATGCAGTTGGTCCAGTGTTACAAGGGATCCGATTTTCAGAAATCCGCCGGCAGTCTCTACCCGGTGTAGTTCAGTGATGCCGCTCAGGTCGATCAGGCAGTCTTTGGAATCATTCCCCTGGAAGGTATTAACGATTGCATCGGTTCCGCCGGCGAGATAGCGGAAGGATGGATACATCTTCGTTAATTCAAGCGCTTCCTGGACGCTCCGGGCAAGGTGATATTTCTTTTCGGCAATCATGGATGAGCGGCTTCTTTTTCGTGTGCTTGCTTTTTACGGATCAGACTGAGAACATCTTCCGGACGTATAGGCAATCGTGTTATACGGATGCCTGCAGCGTCGAAAATCGCGTTCGCTATGGCCGGGATCACGGGATGAAGGGCGCCTTCACCACATTCTTTCGCGCCAAA